>NZ_JBCFQL010000013.1:0-147138 GCF_041729725.1 Flavobacterium zubiriense
GCTTCAAGGGCCTGCATATAAAAATCAAAAACCAGGAAAAAACACTGTAGAACAAGATTTAGTTGAAGTGAAAATTGGTTCTGATAGACAAAAATTAACTGGGCCAGCATACAAAAACCATGGTCCATGGAGTAAAAAAGGCTAATGTATTACTAATTGAATTAGATAGTCCAGAAATTTGTTACTGACTAAAATCTGATTCAACAGCCATTAGAAAACTAAAGAGGCTGTTCGAAAATTATTTTTTCGGACAGCCTTTATTTTGTTTACCCTACCCGATAACTTCGGAGAAAATTTGGATTAATGCTAAATGTTGTGGAGAAACATAAAAACTCATACGTTCTAATTATTTTTTACCGCAGAGAGCGCAAAGATTTTCAACTAAGAATGCTTCAAAAGCATAAAGTTCGCAAAGCTAAGTCAATATAAAGCTTTGCGAACTTTGCCTTTCTATAAAAGCTAAGGGTAAAAAACTTAGCGCTCTCTGTGGTAATTTTTTTCTAACTCCACAGATTTATTATGTTGATCCTGAAATTTACAGTTAACGAACAGCAGTCTTCTTGTAGAGATGCTTCTTTCTTCATTCGCAGGATTATGTTTGCGGATATTAATCTTTATACAATTTAAATAATTCTTCCTCACCTTTTACCGTAATATCAGTATGTTTTTCTTTTCCTTTACTATCTAAATAAACCAATTTATAGGAATTATTTTTTGTTACTTTGAACTTTAAAAATTTATTTAAATCGTCTATAGGCGAAGGCGAATAGCCAAAATCTAATTCTTTCCCTTCTTGTTCTATGCTTATTTTCTCTGACACTCGTTGCAAATTTTTATCTGATTTGTAAAGTTGTAAGCTAATCCATACTTCATCTGGTTTTAAATTTTCTAAAACTTTCTCTTTTTCATACAAATCGATGTATCGTTGAGTAACATTTTCGGCATGAATAGCTTTAGAAAGGGTATCCCATTCTAATCTAAAATAAGTTTCTTTTGGTTTATAAGAAGAAGCATAAATCCAGTGTCTTGGATTGGATACATCAGCTCTTCCTGCATCGGCTAAAAACCAGGCTTTATTTAAATCCTCAGGATAATATTCTGTAAAATACCACTGACCATCCACCCATACTTCTACCCAACTATGATTTCCTTTCATATTTGTCCACATAGGAGTGCCCGCCATTCGAGCTGGAATCCCAACCGATCTCAATGCATCTACCAATAAAAACGAAAGCCCTGTACAAGTAGCCATTTTTTCCTTTATAGATTGAAACGGACTAATATTTACAATACTGCGATTCACATTATAATCAACCGATAAAAGATTCCTGATGTTAGTGCTAACAGCCTTAATTGCTTCCCGAACGTTTTTACTATCCTTAACCAATGGTGAAAATTTTAAATAAAAATCATTTCTCCAGTTATCTCTATTTTCATCAAAGCAATAATAGGGTAATACTTCATTAAAAAAAATGGAATCTGGTAATTTAGCACTCCATGAAAATTCTTTTCTCGCTTTGTAAGCACCATCAATTTGATCCTTAATAAACGGTATTGATAATGATTTCAAGTCTCGTTCAGGCATATATGCTATTAGAAAAGAAGCCGCTTCATAATGACGCATAGGCACCGCATTTAAAAAATATTGCAAGGAGTCCTTTCTATCACCAGATTTCTCTAATGCTTTATGCAATAAGGTATCATATTCTGGTAGAAAAACTCTGTTTTTAATTTGGCTGAACGCAAAAAAAGGAATAATTATAAAAACGAAAATAAAACAACTAAATTTCTTCATGGATTTAAAAATGGGGGTTACATATAAAAACTTTAATAATTCTAAAATTCAATTTATATGCGATTATAGGATTTACGGGCTATGACAAGCTTAAAAAATTGAATTTTGAGAACTAAAACTAGTAAAAAACAATATAATAATTCAACTGAATATTAAAAAGATTCTATATTTAACATATAGAAATACCCTATTTAATAAAGAATAAAATCATGAATAAACAGCTGTCTTAGTGAATTATTAATTTTTAACATCTTAATTTTTTTAAAGAAAAAAATCATTATTCTTTACTGTTTAATCCATAAATTATCTCATTTTTATAAAATTACGCTTTCACCTAGATCCGAAAACAAATTTGAAAAAACCATCAATGATTTTGTCTGAAAAAACTTTACATAAAATTTTAATCGGTGTTGTATAGTCGTAGTTTATAGGTTACCATAATGAGATTGCTTCGCTAGTTAGCTAGTGCTCTTGTACTCATTCTTACTAAAAATGCTAGTCTTACAGTTATTTTTTTAATAGCATTAAATTCTCAAATCTAAATTCTGCTTTCTAAAATCTGAAATCTGTCTTCTAAAGTCGTTTCGCTTCTTCCCAGAAAATATCCATTTCTGATAAGGACATATCCATTAAGGATTTACCTAATTCTCCTGCTTTGCCTTCTAAATATTGAAATCTTTTGATGAACTTTTTGTTCGTTCGTTCTAATGCATCTTCTGGATTAATATTCAGGAAACGGGCATAATTTATCATCGAAAATAATACATCGCCAAATTCGGCTTCCATGGCATCTTGATTTCCTAATTTTACCTCCTCTTGCAGTTCTTGTAATTCTTCCTGCACTTTGTCCCAAACCTGATGTGATTCTTCCCAGTCAAAGCCTACTCCTTTTACCTTATCCTGAATTCTACTGGCTTTTACTAAGGCTGGTAAACTTCTAGGAACGCCTTCCAAAACTGATTTCTTACCTTCCTTGAGTTTTAATTTTTCCCAGTTTTGTTTGACTTCTTCTTCATCTTTCACCACTGTATCGCTGTAAATATGCGGATGACGGTGAATGAGTTTTTCGCAAATTTCGTTGCACACATCGGCAATATCAAAATCATTGGTTTCGCTGCCTATTTTAGCATAAAAAACAATATGCAATAACAAATCCCCCAACTCTTTTTTTACTTCATTCAAATCATTGTCTAAAATGGCATCACCTAATTCGTAAGTTTCTTCAATGGTAAGATGTCTCAGGGTTTGCAAAGTTTGCTTTTTATCCCAAGGACATTTTTCACGCAAATCGTCCATGATATCTAATAATCTTTCAAAGGCCTGTAGTTGTATTTGTCTTGCATTCATGGTGTTTTGTTTTGTGTAAAAATAAGAAATCCTGTGTCCTAATTAGTTTAGAACACAGGATTTTTATAAAAATTCAGAATGTATTTATTCTGTTACTTTTGTAGCTTTTTTTGGTTTTTCTGCCGGAGCTTCGACTTCGGCAGCAACTTCTTCTTCTACTGCTGTTTCAGCTTCAACCAATCCTTTTGCCTGCAAAGTATTGTACCAGTTTAAAATTTTCTTAATATCTGAAGCATATACTCTTTCTTCATCATAAGTTGGCAAAACTTCTTTAAAATAAGCTGCTAAGGCCGCATTGTCTTCTTTGTGCGAAATAGCTGGACCATTATTTTCTTTTTCAGCAATATTACTCATTACTTCTTTTAATGGTTTTTCGCCATCATAAGTATAAACTGAAATCTCAGATAATAAACTCACATTACTTTTTAAATTTACTGTGATTTTTTTTCCATCTGCCAATGATTCTGCTACAAAACCAGTACGTGTTTGTACTTTTAAAACATATAATCCTGGTTTTCCAGAAATGGCTAATATTTTTTCTAAATTCATGCTTTTATTATTATTATTTAAGAATTCATTTTATTACTTATTGCTATTATTCAAAAACAATACCAAAATAGATTTGTCTCAGGATTTTTATCTTCCTTTTTTACCAAAAAATCGCATTCTATATTCCTGAAATGTTTTTCCTTCCATGATATTTTTCAATTTCCCTTTGATTAATCGCTTTTTTAAAGTGGATATTTTATCGGTAAATAAAATACCTTCTATATGATCGTATTCGTGCTGAATTACTCTTGCGATTAATCCATCAAAAACTTCTGTTTTCAAAACAAAATCTTCTTCGCAATATTCGATTGTGACTTTTTCTTTGCGATAAACGTCCTCTCGAACATCAGGAATACTCAAACAACCTTCGTTAAAAGCCCATTCCTCACCTTCTTCCTTAATGATTTTAGCATTAATAAAAGTACGTTTGAATCCTTTTAACTGTTTTTGTTCCTCCGCTTTTAAATCTTCGTCGTCACTAAAAGGCGTTGCATCAATTACAAATAAACGTATCGCTATTCCTACTTGTGGTGCCGCCAGCCCTACTCCAGAAGCGTTGTACATTGTTTCGTACATATTGGCAATTGTTTCTTTCAAATTAGGATATTCGGCTGTTACTTCCTCTCCTACTTTTCTCAAAACGGGATCACCATATCCTACAATTGGTAAAATCATTGTTGTTGTATTAAAAATTATCCCCTTTAAACAAAGGTTTAGACTCCTATAATTTAGGATTGCCAAAAATAGTAAAAATTTAGACAAAGCTTAAAGCGAAAAGAATAAATAGTGTTTTTAAATTAAAATCGGAAAAACACTTCCATTAAACTCATTGATAAATGGCACAATTCATACCTTTGTAAATAATTCTAAAATTATGATTTCGAAAATTCAGAAATTCATTTCGGGTACTGATTTCAGTAATGCGCTGAAAGTAACCATTGCAGCCGTTTCCCCCGTATTATTATTTTCCTATTTTGATCATTTTCAAATTGGTTTTACTATTGCTCTGGGTGCATTTTTTACTTTTCCGAGTGATATTCCAAGTAACTTAAAACATAAAATTAACGGATTATTAGTAACTTCATTAATTATTGCTGGTGTCAATTTGATTATCAATCTTTGCTACCCCTATCCGTTGCTGTTCTATCCTGTACTGGTTTCACTCATTTTTTGTGTATCCATGATTTTAGTGTACGGACAACGTGCCACTATGGTTTCTTTTTCAGCCTTATTGTCTCTTTCTCTGGCTTTTGCGCATTTAAATTCGGGTTGGGAAATGCTCCAATATTCGGGACTTTTATTAATTGGAGGTTTGTTTTACATGCTTATTTCAGTTATTTTTTACTATCTCAAACCCAATCGGTATGTCGAATTACAAATGGCCGAATGCATCCGACTTACAGCAAAATACTTAAAATTACGCGGTGATCTTTGGGAATTGAATTCGAATAGAAAAGCCATAACCAAGAAGCAATTGCATTTCCAAGTGGAACTCAATGTCTTGCACGAAAACATTCGGGAAATACTTGTTACAAGCAGAACAAAATCAGGTTCTTCTTCTCAAAACCGAAAAATGTTATTGAGTTTTATTTCATTAGTTGAAATACTAGAACTTGCAATATCTACTTCTTTCGACCATAATAAGTTGCATCAAAAATTTGATAGTTATCCTAAAGCCCTTGAAAACTATCAAAAATTAGCGTACAACTTAGCTAACAGCTTAAAATTATTATCTAAAAGCATTCAGGAAAGCAAGCCGTATGAATCAAAACACAATCTGATTGAAGATTTACATCAATTTGAAGACACCATAAGCGATTATAAAAAAGAATTACAAACCGATTCTTCTTCGGAAGAGGTTTTAATGCTTATTACTATGCTGCATTATGCCGAAAAACAAGTGGAAAAAATCATCACCTTAGAACGTGCTTACACTTTTAATATCAATTTTGGAGACTTAAAAGGACTTGATAAAGACATTGAAAAATTCATCAAACCACAATATTATCCGTTAAGTACTTTTGTACAAAATTTTAGTTTTTCTTCTACTGTTTTTAGGCATTCACTTAGAATAACCATTACTATTTTGTTAGGTTACATGATAGGGAAAGTGCTTCCTCTGGAAAACGTCTATTGGATTATCCTTACTATTGTAGTGATTATGAAACAAGGATTTGGACTTACAAATGAACGTACGTATCATCGTATTTTTGGAACTTTAGCTGGAGGAATTATTGCTTTCGGTATTCTTTCTGTGGTTCATGATTCATATTTAATTAGTACGATTGCTATTGTTTCAATGCTTTTAGGGTTTTCTTTTAATCCTAGCAATTATAAAATTGGAGCCACTTTTATTACCATTTATGTTATTTTAATCTACGGGATTTTAGCTCCAGATAATGGAAATGTAATTGAGTACCGAATTTTAGACACTATCGTTGGTGCCACTTTATGTTTGCTTGCTAATTATTTTTTATGGCCATCATGGGAGTTTTTAAACCTACCTGCGTATATCAAAAATGCCATTGAAGCCAATCGAAATTATTTGAAACAAATTTCCTTACTGTATAATAAAAAAGGAGAAGTGCCTACTGAATACCGTTTAGCCAGAAAGCAAGCTTTTATTGAAATTGGTAATTTAATGGCTTCTTTTCAGCGCATGTTACAAGAACCAAAATCCAAACAGAATAAGCTTGCTCAATTATATAAACTCACGGTTTTAAATCATTCTTTGTTATCCTCTACAGCATCTTTAGGAACATATATTCAATCACACAAAACAACTGAGGCGTCCAAAGCATTTAATGTTGTTGTCGATAAGGTAATTGAAAACCTAGAGTTTGCCATAAATATTTTGAGTAATCCAAATCCTGATCCCAATACAGTGGCCTCAAATGAAGATTTAAATCAAAGACTTACCGAATTGAAAAACATTCGAGCCAAAGAATTAAAACAAATAAAATTGATTGACGAAGAAGCTTATCAGATCAAGATGCAAGAAGCTCAATTAGTGATCGAACAATTAATTTGGTTGACTAATTTATCTGAAAATATTGTAAAAACAACAGAAATATTAATGGGCATAGAAAAAAATCCCATTAACGGTGGCTAATGGGATTCTTTGTATGTGGTATTGATAAACTATTCTAACTTTAGAATTGTTGCTGTATTTGCTCTAACTTCATCCAGCAGCTCTGGATTTTCATTTAATTTTTGTCCGTAAGAAGGAATCATCATTTTAAACTTTTCTTGCCATTCTGGAGTTTTCATTTGGTCTTTATAACATCTTCCTATTACATCAAGCATAATAGAAACCGCTGTCGAAGCTCCTGGAGAAGCACCTAATAAAACTGATAACGTTCCATCGGAAGAGGTAATTACCTCAGTACCAAATTCTAACTTACCACCTTCTTTTTCATCTTTTTTAATTACCTGAACTCTTTGTCCAGCACGCTCTATAACCCAATCCTTAGATCTTGCGCCCGGGACATATTCTCTTAAAGCTTTCATTCTATCTGCTGGAGATTGACGAACTTGCTCAATAAGATATTTAGTTAAAGGAATATTTTTAATTCCAGCCATAACCATTGGTACAATGTTATCTAATTGAATGGATTTTGGCAAATCAGAATATTTACCATTTTTCAGGAAACGAGTAGAAAAACCTGCAAAAGGTCCAAACAACAATTGTTTTTCGCCATTAATCATTCTCGAATCAATATGAGGAACTGACATTGGTGGTGCACCTACACTTGCTTTACCATATACTTTAGATTCATGTTGAGCAATTACTTCGGGATTTGTACATCTCAACCATTGCCCACTTACTGGGAAACCTCCAAAACCTTTTCCTTCTGGAATATTAGCTTTTTCTAATAATGGTAATGAACCTCCACCTGCTCCAATAAATACAAATTTTGGATAGGCTTTTCTGAAAGATCCATCCGTTAAATTTGTGATTTTTATTCTCCAAGTTTTATCTTGACGTTGTCTTAATTTTTGAACTTCATGATGAAAATACATATTCACCCCTTCCATTTTAGTTAGGTAACTAAACATATTTCGGGTTAATTCCCCAAAATTCACATCAGTTCCTATCGCCATAGAAGTTCCTGCTACCTTTTCTGATTCCTTTCTGCCTTCCATCACTAGAGGCATCCATTTTTTTAATTCTGAAAAATCAGTACTAAATAGCATTTCCTTAAAAAGCGGATTGGCTTGCAAAGCTTTGTAACGTTTTGTTAAATACTCCACATTTTTCTCTCCCCAAACAAAACTGATATGTGGAATTCTTTTAATAAAATTTTCTGGAGCTGATACTTTTTCTTGTTGCACCAAATAAGCCCAAAATTGACGAGAAACCTCAAAAGATTCCGCAATACTGATGGCTTTTTTAGGATCAATGCTTCCATCACTTCCTTCTGGCGTGTAATTCAATTCACAAAATGCAGAATGTCCTGTTCCAGCGTTATTCCACGCATCAGAACTTTCAGCTGCTGCACTATCTAATCTTTCGTAAATATCAATGGTAATATCAGGTTGCAATTCTTTTAAAATTATACCTAAAGTGGCACTCATTATTCCAGCTCCAATAAGAACTACATCACTATGTGAACGTATGGTTGTATCAGACATAATATTTTTTTTTATGATGCGCAAAGATACTTTAATATTATCGTAATTAAAAGACTAATTCAGACCGAAAAAGTTACATTTATCACTAAGTTTCGCCACTTTAACAAAGAATTATTAAAACATTTTGCGTGACAAATAATCTTGTAGCATGATGGTTGCCGAAATTTCGTCAATCAAGGCTTTATTTTGACGCTGCTTTTTCTTTAAACCACTATCTATCATGGTTTGGAAAGCCATTTTAGAAGTAAAACGCTCATCAACCCGAAGCACTTTCATATCTGGAAAATGATTGGTAAAATGCGTTACAAATCCTTTTATGATCGAAGCACTTTCAGAAGGTTGTCCGTTCATTTGTTTGGGTTCGCCAATGAGCACTAACTCTACTTTTTCTTTCGAAAAATAATCTTTCAAAAAATCGATCGCCGTAGCACTGGGAATGGTTGTCAATCCCGAAGCTATAATTTGCATTTCGTCAGTAACAGCAATTCCAGTACGTTTTTGACCGTAGTCTATGGAGAGAATTCTGGGCATTTTATAAAGAGTTTTTATGTTTTAAAATTGCCACAACTGAAACAAATTCCTGTTCGACATTAACTTTATAAACAACTGTGTAACCTTTAAAGACATAATCTCTAATATTCTCATCACCATTAGAATAAATAGATTCTTTATAATGGAATGGTTGTTTCAAATCTTTCTTGATATTTTTAATTAACTCCGTTTTAAAATTTTTTGCAGCAAGAGGTTTGTCTTTAGCTATAAAATTAACTATCTCCCTTAAATCAAAATTAAATTCAATAGTTAATTTAACCTTCATACTTCGAAATAGTTTCATCCAGCAAAATATCCAACTCGTCAAAAGTCGAATAAACCGCAGTTCCATTATCAATTTTATTGATTCGGGACTGAATCATTTTTTTTTCTTCTTCAAAAGTGGAATTATCCTGAACTATTTTTAATTCATCCGAAGAGAATGAACTTAATAATTCTAAAATTTTTTCTTTAATCTCTGATTTAAACTCTAATCTAATCGCTTCCATAACAGTTTCATTTACTGTACAAATATAAGCTTTTCAAACTATTTTTAATACCGGTATTTTTATGCCTCAAAAGTCCCTTCGGAGTGATTCTAATTTTATTTTAAAAAACTATATTTGCCGAAATTTCTTAACTAGCAAAAAGTAACCAACAACCTCATATAATGAGTTCAAAACCAACCTACAGGCCCGATATTGATGGGCTAAGAGCAATCGCAATACTACTTGTCATTATTTTTCATGCTGGATTTTCGCTATTTCCAGGAGGCTTTATTGGTGTTGATGTTTTTTTTGTAATCTCCGGATTTTTAATTACTTCCATAATTGAAAAAGAGATTAAAGAAAATTCCTTTAGCTTCAAAAATTTCTATCTTAGACGCATCAGACGCATAGTACCCGTGTTAGTGTTTATTATGCTAATTATTACTATTCCCGCCTATTTTATTTTGTTTGCCAACAATTTAGAAGCGTATTCTAGAACTTTAATTTACACCTTTCTGTGCGCTAACAATTTTCATTTGTACTTTAATTCGGGAGATTATTTTGCCGAAAGCTCTGATTTGATTCCTTTTTTACACACTTGGTCATTATCGGTTGAAGAGCAATTTTATTTCTTTCTGCCTCCATTTCTTATTTTATTACATAAAAAGGTCAATTCAAAAAAACGCTTCATAATCATTATTTCACTTTGTATCATTGGATTATTATTTTCTATATACCAAAGTTATGCTAATCCAAAAATGGCTTATTTCCTATTGCCTGCAAGGCTTTTTGAACTTTTAATAGGCTGCTGTCTTGCAATATCTTGGGAAAAATTACCAAATTTTAACGTATTCAAGAACCATACTCTATCTATTATTGGGATTTTATTGATCCTTATTCCTGCCATAGTTTTAAACAATTCGAGTGTGTTTCCAGGATTAAATGCACTTTGGCCGTGTCTAGGCACTGCCCTTTTACTAATAACTGGAAAAACAGAAGCGTCCAAAGGTATTGTAAACCAACTTATCCAAAATAAATTAATGGTCGGGATTGGATTAATTTCTTATTCTTTATATCTCTGGCACTGGCCCATATTTGTATTAATTAAATATTTAGGAATTAACCTAGAAGGAATGATACGAATTATAGCCTTAGCCGCTACTTTTCTACTTTCTTACCTTAGTTGGCGTTATATAGAACAACCTTTCCGAACCACTTTGAAATTTGATTTCAAAAAAACGATCCTTATTATTTTTGCTCCTTCTCTAATTATTATTGGAATCATTTATGGAGTTTTAGACGCCAAAGATGGTTTTCCAGAACGTCATCCCGATTTAGCTGAATTCAACCCTAAAAAAAACTACCCAAATAAACTAAGAAGTCAATGCTTTGATAAATTTAAAGTAGGAAATTGTGAAGATTGTTTTTTAGGAATTAAAAAAGACTCGCTAGACGGAATGCTTATTGGAGATTCTTTTGCGAATCATACAGCGGCTTTTCTTGATGTTTTAGCCAAAGATGCTGATTTATACATTCATGATAGTGCAGCTGGCGGATACCCTCTTATGAATGGATTAAATAAAGATGGTTCGGCAAATTTTCCTGAACAATATGCCATAGACCGTTTAAACTATGCTAAAAAATTCAAAACGATTTATATTGCAGCCAATTGGGAAGGACTTTCAGAATCTAAAAATGCACAAACCTACCATAGTACACTACAATCTTTAGGAGAATTGGTAAAAAGTGGAAAAAAAATAATTATTTTTGAGGCCTTAAGAAAAATGACCGCCTTAAATTTGCACCGAGCAAAATTAGTCAAGGCAAAAATACCAGTCTATTTTTCTGAAAAGGACTTTTCTATTACTGAATACAAAAGACCAAACGATTATATTATTGATGTAATTAAACAAAAATTTCCATCAATAATGATTATCGATTTAAACCAACTAATGTGCGAAAATGGAAAATGCGATATTGAATTAAACAATACCATTGTGTATCGAAACGAAGATCACCTCAATACCAGTGGCGCTCAACTATTAGGAGAGCTGTACATAGAAAAATATGGAAATCCCTTAAAAAAAGTAAAATAACAATTAATAAACATAAAATGAATTCATTACAAACAATTATAGAACAAGCTTGGGAAAACAGAGCTTTGTTGCAAGAAGAAACAACAACTAACGCGATTAGAGAAGTAATCGAATTATTAGATTCAGGAAAATTACGTGTAGCTGAACCAAAAGCTGATTCTTCGACTTCACTCAGTACAGGCTCTTGGCAAGTAAACGAATGGGTAAAAAAAGCAGTAGTAATGTACTTCCCTATTCAAAAAATGGAAACTTTAGAAGCTGGAATTTTCGAATACCACGACAAGATGGAACTGAAAAGAGACTACGCCGAAAAAGGAGTTCGTGTAGTTCCTGGAGCTTCTGCTCGTTATGGTTCTTTTATTTCTAGCGGTGTTATCATGATGCCTAGTTATGTAAACATTGGTGCTTATGTTGATGCTGGAACAATGGTAGACACTTGGGCAACTGTAGGTAGTTGTGCTCAAATTGGTAAAGACGTTCATTTGAGTGGTGGTGTTGGTATTGGTGGTGTTTTAGAACCATTACAAGCCGCTCCTGTTATCATTGAAGATGGTGCTTTTGTGGGATCTAGATGTATTGTTGTTGAAGGTGTTCACGTAGGCAAAGAAGCTGTTCTTGGTGCCAATGTATGCTTGACTGCATCAACAAAAATCATTGATGTTACTGGAGATACTCCGGTAGAAATGAAAGGTTTTGTTCCTGCTCGTTCAGTAGTGATCCCTGGAAGTTATACTAAAAAATTCCCTGGAGGAGAATACCAAGTGCCTTGTGCTTTAATCATTGGTACTCGTAAACCATCTACTGATTTGAAAACTTCATTGAATAATGCGTTACGCGAATATGACGTAGCGGTATAAATTCTAAATCTCAATATTTTAAATTCCAAATTCCAATTAATATTGGAGTTTGGAATTTTTATTTTAAAACTAATCTCTAAAATTGATTTTTTTTGCTTCAATTTGTAATAATCTAAATCAATTCCTTTTTCTTAAAGAAATGAAAATACTTGTAATTCAAAACAAAATGATTGGCGATGTACTTGCAAGCTCAAGTATTTGCAACACCTTAAAAAATGAATATCCAGAGGCACAAATAGATTATCTGATTTATACATTTACCAATCCAGTTGTTGAAAACAATCCGAATATTGATGATATCATCCTTTTTACAGATAAAATTAAAAACAGTAAAATTGAACTTTTAAAATTTTGTTTTAAAATTAGAAAATCTAAATATGATGCGGTTGTAGATGCTTATGGAAAACTCGAAAGCAATCTAATGGTATCATTCTCGGGAGCTAAAATGAAAATTGGATTTTACAAATCATACACTAATTTAATTTACACTCATACTTTCAAAGAACATTCAGTCCCAGAAACTTCAGCAGGACTAGCACTTGAAAACAGGATGCTTTTATTACAACCATTTTCCTTAAAAAAGCCATTAAAAATTAAACCTGAAATCTTTTTGAAGGAATCTGAAATAGAAAATGGAAAACAAATTTTAACTGAAAATAATATTGATTTTTCGAAAAAAATATACATGATTGGAGTTTTAGGAAGCGGAACAACAAAAACGTATCCAGGCAAGTATATGGCTGAACTGTTAGATAAAATTGTATCAAATACTGATGCCACACTTTTATTTAATTACATTCCGTCTCAATTAAAAGAAGCACAGGAAATTTTTAATTTATGTGAGCCAAATACACAAAAAAATATAAAAATAGATATTGTTCCTAAAACCATCAGAGAGTTTCTATCAATTACACATCATTGTGATGCGTTAATTGGGAATGAAGGCGGAGCGGTAAATATGGCAAAAGCATTAAATAAACCAACCTTTACTATTTTTTCAACCTGGATAAAAAAAGAAGCCTGGAATAGTTTTGATGATGGAATAAAAAATGTTTCAGTACATTTAAAAGATTTCAAACCTGAATTATATGGTATAAAATCAGCAAAAGAAATGAAAAAACAAGCTATGGATTTATACAAAGCTTTTTCTCCTGATTTAATAATTCCTGACTTAGAAAAATATCTGAAAGCTAATAATTAGAATCAATCCCTGTAGTTGTTTTAACCACCTTATTTTTCTTAGTATTTTCCCTGATTGCGAAGTTTTTCTTCCAGGTTGCTTCGTTTACATAACCTCTTGCGTGGTCTAAATGTACGACTATCGCGCTATAGCGAATTTGTTTCGATTTCAGCCCTTTATTAAAAAGCCTTTCTCCTAATTCCCTATCCTGTCCTCCATATTGCATTTCCTGATTAAAGCCATTGATAAAAACCAAATCTTCTTTCCAGCCTGATGCATTATGTCCGTTCCAGGTAGCTTTTGTAGGCGTTACAAAATTTAGAAATTTTGACAGAAAACCAGAAGCAGTGAGTTTAGAATTTTTAAATGATTTTTTTAAACCGTTTTTTACAAGCCATTTTGCATTAAAACAGTTTTGCTCTAAAATATCATTTTTGGTAATTGCTTTTGAAATATCCATCGGAAGCATAAAATAACCTCCTGAAAGAAAATATCCTTTTTCTCTGTAATTTAAATGTGTTGCCACAAAATCTTTTCTCGGAATGCAGTCTCCATCAGTAAAAACAAGATAATCTGAATTTGAAGCCATTATCGCTTTATTCAAAATCTGAGATTTTTGAAAACCATTATCTTCTTGCCAAACGTGTATTAAAGGCATGGTAATCTGAGGTCTTAGAGTATCCAATAATTCTTTGGTTTTTGACTTCGAACCATCATCAGCAACAATAATTTCGAAATTAGTTTCGGTTTGAACACTTAATCCCCAAATAACTTTTTCAAGCCATTCTTCGGCATTATAAGTACTCATTATTACAGATGCTTTCATATTTTACAGCTAATAACTATTATTTTTTCCAAAATTTTATTTTCTTTTTCAATCTTTTTTTTCGAGCAAATTTTTCTTGAAATTCATGGGTTTCCTGCCACATTTTATTAAAAATTTCAGCTTCAGATTTTTCAGTGTACCATTTTGAATATTCGTTACTCATTATGGCAATCATCACCTTTTGAGGTGTTAGCCGATTAAAATTTTTCATCCTTGAATTAAAGTCCATTGATTCATGGAAATTCATTCTGTTTAAATCTACCAGAAAAAATTGATACTTGCCATCAGTGGATTTTTTAATTAAGGTGTTTCCTGGTGAGTGATCTAAAAATTCTATTCCTTTCTCGTGCAAACCAAACGTAAATTGTGTGAACTCCCGGATAATTAATTCTCTATTTTGGAAATCTTTATTTTCAACAATATCTCTAAACTCGAACACATTTTCTAAATGTTCGCAAACGTAATAACTGTCTTTTAAACCTATAGCATCATAATTCTCAAAAAAAGCAATAGGCTTTGGAGTTCCAATTTGCATTTCGATTAATTTAGAGGCAAATTCAAAAGAACGCCTGGCTTTTGATTTTCTGAAATATTTATAAGCGATCTTATTAATTAAATGAGGAGTCTTAAACGATTTAATATTGATTGTTTTTCCATTTAAATCGAAAAGCTTGATTATATTGCGATTTCCATCTCCAAAAACAACTCCTTGTGAATTAAAGTTTTTAATTGCACTAACTAAATAATTTTCTTTTTCAACAAAGGCAGGATGGATTTTTAGTTGCATATATAAACGTAAAAGGCTAACAAAAGTAAATATTTCATTTTATTAATCCAATTTAAGTTTTACTTTTACAAAACTATATTCTTTGTACCGCTTTTTTATTTCCCTCTATTAGGGAAGGCTTTGGACTACCTCCAGTTGAGGCGATGAGTTTTGAAAAACCTGTATTTTTATCAAACAGGGCTTCCTTACCAGAAATTGGCGGAGAATCTTCTTATTATTGGAAAGATTTTGATTCTGAATATATGAAAAACAAACTAATTGAAGGTTTAAATCATTTTTACAACAATCAATATGAAAATGAAACTATTGTAAAAAAGAGGCTCGGGTTTTGATTGGAATATTGCCGCTGCACAATATTTGAAGGTTTATCAAAATATATTAATTTAATATTATATTTTTGCAAAAATTAATATTAGTAATCTTTTACAGCTTTTTGTTCAATGAATATGGTGATATTTTTTTCTTAACTCAGCCTCAAAAATTATAATCTCTCTATGTCAATTAAAATATTAAATGTTACATCTATAAAAGAATTAAGAGGTGGAGATGCACAAATGTATACTGTATATAATCTTTTGAAAAACAAAAATGATTTAAAACAGTATATTTTATGTCCTGAAAATTCAGTATTGGCTAAAATTTGCAAGGAGGACAATGTTAACTGCTTTACTTACAAAAAAAATAAGTTTAAACTTCTCAACCTTACTTTTGCTATTATAAAAATTTGTAAAAAAGAATCTATAGATATACTTCACATTCATGATTCATCGGCCTTGAATTCTGGTTTAATTGCAAAAAAGTTTATTAATAAATCAGTTTCATTAATTTTAAGCCGAAAAAGAAATAATAAAATAAAAGACAAATTTCTAAACAGATATAAATACTCTCATCCAAATATTAAAAAGATAATTTGTGTATCAAAAGCTGTTGAAGCAATTTTTGAAAACATTATACCTAATAAGGAACGTTTATTAACTATATACGACTCAATAGATGTGGAGAAATTCACTTCTAAAAATAGCCAAAATCTTTTACACAAAGAATTTGACTTCACTCCAGACACAAAAATAATTGGAAACATAGCTGGTTTAACCAATCAAAAGGATATTTATACTTTTATTGATACAGCAAAAAAAATTAAATCTAAAAACAACTTTACTTTTCCTGTGAAATTTATTGTAGTTGGAGATGGCCCCCTAAAAAAAGATTTAATCGATTATGCCAATATAAATGATTTACAGGAAGACTTATTCTTTACCGGCTATAGAAGCAATATAGCCGATTTATTGCCTGAATTTAATATCTTTCTAATCACTGCAATTACAGAAGGACTACCTCTAACTATTTATGAAGCATTTGCTTCGAAGATTCCTGTGGTAGCAACAAAAGCAGGTGGTATTCCGGAAATTATAATAAATAACGAAACTGGATTTGTAACTGAGTTAAAAAACAGTGACGGCCTTTCAGATTTAGTTATTGAACTTTTAAAAAACCCTGATTTAGAAGAAAAAATAAAAACAAATGCATATAAGTTGGTCAAAGAAAATCATGACTTAAATAATATGCAAAAACATTATTATAATTTTTATAAATCTCTAGTGTAAAAAACTAGAATCAAAATTCAAAAACCTCTGAAATCCAATAATTTATAGAATATTTTTTTAATATTTCAGGAGCAATTTCAACATACTTACCTTCAAAAAAATCTTTTGGAATCTGGTAATTCTCTTCGGTAATCACAAAAATATTATTTGGATTATAAAAATCATAAGTTACAATATCCTGATTATTTGTAATTAATTTTTTACTGTATCCTAAAGCTTCAAAAACACGAAAACTTAAACCAGACTGATTTTTCTTTTGTAAATCTACCAGAGCCAGACTTTCAGACAAAATATTTTTCACTTCAGGTATGGACAAATAACAATCTGAAAATTCTATTAAATCATGAAAAATGGGTTTATCTTTTTTGACTATAAAACGAAAAGCTACATTAATCTCATTTAAATAGTTTGCTAAATTTTCTAAAAAAGGAAATCTTTTGTCGTAAGAAGAAATATTAAAAGCCAAATTAGTAATAGGTTTTTCTTCAATTTTGTCATCATAGATATAATTTGTAAGGAAGGCAAAATTATATTTTTCTACGTCTTTTTTGTCATAACTGTATACAATATCAAAATACTTTAATGTTTTCTTCTGGTTTTTAAAGTTATCAATGCCATCAAATAAATAACATACCAGTTTAGAACTTCTTTCTTTTAAGTACAATAAAGCTGATTTTGAAATCTTATCAGGCCTTATGACTAATATTTGATCAAACGAATTTTTAGAGAGTTGTTCTTTAATATAATCAGTTCTGTTTATTTCTTTCAGACTCGGTAAAGAAAACGCTTTTCTAAAAGCATTTCCAATTCGTGAAAATTTATTTTTATATGAAAAAGGTATTGAATCAATATTAATATATACTAAATCAACATTATCTGCTGCATTCAGTTTAACAGCTAAATAATCAATATAGCCAAATGAGTGTGTCGTAATGATGGCAATTCTTTTATTCTTGAGCATCTTTAAATTTATTTACTATAATAATATTGAAGTTCATTTAATTGAATAAACTTAAAATTTTTGATTCAATTGTAAGAGTAGAAAACGGTTCAATAACTTTTTGAGAATCATTGCTTATTTGTTTCCAAAGTATTTCATTTTCATAAATTGAGATAATATTGTTAACAATTTCCTGCGTATTATTTCCAATTAATAATGCCGCATTTTTACCAAAATCAAATCCTTCAGCACCAATATCGGTTGTAACTAATGGCAAACCGTATTCTAAACTTTGTCCTATTTTACCTTTTATACCTGCACCATAGCGCAATGGCGCTACAAAAACCTTGGAATTTAAAAAATACGGAGCAATATCTTCGATATATCCGAGTATTTTAAATCTTTCAGAATTTAATTTTTCAATAACCTCAGGTACATTACTGCCAATAATATCTATTGAGATATCCGGTTTAGTTTTCCATAATAAAGGCATAATTTCTTCATATAAATACTGCACAGCATCGACATTAGGTTTATGATCTAAACCACCAATGAATAACAAATTCTTACGCTCTTTAAAATTTTTAAATTCAACATTTTCAATATACTGATGAATGTTTCCTATAGCTATTGTTTTTTCGGCATTATCATAATATTCTTTTAAGTTTTGCTTTTCTATTTCTGAGATAACAATGATTTTATCTGCTTTTTGACAATTATCAAGCTCTAAATTCAACATTTTTTTGGCTTTCTTCATAATTTCAGCATTGCCGGACAGCTCAGATTCCCTTTTAAATCTTAAGTAATGAAAATCAACCATGTCAAAAAACATTTTTATTGAAGGTTTGTGTTCTTTAATAATCGGATAATATTTTTTAAAAATTTCTGGTCGATGCAACCATGCGTAGCTTACTTTAGGGAGAATCATTTTTAAAAAATCATTTTTTGTAATCAAATCACCATAATTATCTATTGATGGTTCATACACTATAACACCTAATTCTTTAAAAAATGAAACATACTCTAATTTATAACGATATTCTTTAAAATCTGAAAGTAAAAAAACACCAATTTGATTACCTATTAGCAATTTGATAATTTCAGTTAATCTTCTCGAACCAGAATCCTTGTCATATTCAGGTATTTTGGTGTCAACAATTAAAACATAGTTTTTATATTGCAAATCGTTAATGAAATTGATTTGCTTTTTTGCTTTTTTAAGCTTTTGAGCCAACATTTTTAGCCTAAAATACAACTTAACTGATTTATACATTTTATGCGATTTAATAATATTCTAAATTGAAAATTATCATCAAAGTAACTATTTTAAAAAACAAGAAACTATATAAACTTTCTTTTTTTTGGTAAAAAAGATTAGAATTGCTGAAATCAGCTAATAAAGAGTAGTTTACAAGAACCGAAAGTGGTATCGGTAACGATTTAGTAATGGTGCTTACTGCACTCGCTTTCATCTGATTACCTTGTAAATCATTAATGCAAATGTAATATTAATGGGTAAGGTACACTACTGCTTTACCCTTTTTTTCGTTCAATATGCGAAAAAAGTTCCCCCATAGGGGGCAATCTGTGATATTGGCTTCGATACTATTTCCAAAATTTGGCGTATCAACATTAGTTGCATCTCTGAAACAAATAGTGCGCGTGCAAGATATTCACGGCATATTTTCCTTTGTGGAGGTTTTAAAAGTAATCTCGCCTTGCAAAATCATTTCTTTACTATCTTCTTATTATCCATTTATACATCTCAAACCACAAAACCGAAGCCGCTGCAATTAAAAATGACATTCCTAATTCCGAGATGTTCAATCCGGTTACGTGAAAGAAATCGGCAAAAAGTGGTATATACAATATGGCAAAAAGTAATGCCAACGTGGCTCCGATGATAACTGGAAATAAACGGTTTTTGTATTTGAAGCTGTCAAATATACTATAAACGCGAGAGCGGTTCACCAGGCTCAAAAATATATTGGCAAAAATTAAGGTAGTAAAAACCATTGCTCTTGTAGTTTCTTCGTTGCTTCCTTTTTGAACGGCAAATTGATAAACGAATAATACACCTGCTGTAATTATCAGACCTTGAATAATGCTGATGCTTAATTCTTTCCGGTTCAGAAAGGTTTCTGTCATTTTTCGTGGCTTTTGTAACATTGCATTTTTCTCTATCGGTTCGTTTTCATAGACAATGGAACAGGTTGGTCCCATAATGAGCTCCAGAAAAATAACGTGTACCGGCGTAAAAATATGCGGGTAAATCCAACCTAAAAACAAAGGCAGTGAAACGGTCAGAATAATCGGGATATGAATGGAAATGATGTACTGAATGGCTTTTTTGATATTGGCGTAAATCCGTCGCCCTGCAGCAATTCCTGTAATGAGTTTGTCTAAATCATCGTTGGTAATAACCAGTGAAGCTGCTGCTTTGGCTATTTCTGTTCCTTTGTTTCCCATAGCGACACCAATATGAGCGGCTTTTAGTGCAGGGGCATCGTTCACACCATCACCCAACATAGCCACCACTTCTCCGTTTTGCTTCAAAGCGTTTACCATTGCCAGCTTTGCTTCGGGAAACATCCTTGTAAATAAAGTTGTTGTCTTTGAAAACTCTATCAATTCCGCATCGGAATGATGAATGATTTCAGCACCATTAACAGCCGGAGTATGATTGATAATCCCAGCTTGCCGGGCAATGGCATTTGTGGTGTCAGCATTGTCGCCTGTGATCACTTTTACTTTAATTCCGGCATCGTAAATTTTCCGGAATACCTGCTGGATATTTTTTTTAGGTGGGTCGTAAAATACCGTAAATCCTAAAAAGTCAAAATTGAAATCCTGCTGTTTTTCGGGAAAATTGTTTCCATTAAAATAACATTTGGCAACGCCTAATATCCGGTAACCTTGTTTGCCAAAATCACTAATATGCTGACGCAGTTTGTCTTTTTCGTGTTCCGAAAGATTGGAAACAGCAAGAATGGCTTCGGGAGCACCTTTGGCTGCCACTATTCTTTCGCCTGAATGGTTTTCAAAAAGATGCGTCATCATCGGAGGTTTACCGTCCAACGGATATTCGTGCACCATTTGAAAATCTTTCCGTCGGTCATTCGGTTGAGCTTGCTCATAAATCTGATGAAGTGTTTTTTCCATCGGATCAAACGGAACGGGTTCACTGCTCCACATCGCAAACTCAATGAGTTCGGAAAGTTCGGGTGCATTGAAACGTTCTTCGTCAAAAACCTGATTGGATTTGTAATCGAAAAGGGCTTGCAGTCGCATGGAGTTTTCAGTAATTGTTCCGGTTTTATCTGTACAAATTACAGTAGTGCTTCCCAGTGTTTCTACCACGCTGCTACGCTTGATTATTATACCTTCACGCATTAGTTTCCACGCTCCCAATGCCATAAACGTAGTGAAAGCCACGGGAATTTCTTCCGGTAAAATGGACATTGCCAAAGTCAGCCCGACCAATAGACTTTCTATAATATTCCGTGATTGCCAGAAACTGTATGCCCAAACCATCAGAAAAAACACTATTCCAATAACTGCCATCCATTTTACAAATTTGGTAATCTGGATTTGCAGTGGTGAACGCTCTTCTTTAATCTCCTGAATAGATTTCCCGATTTTCCCCAACTTCGTTTCTGAACCGATTTTTTCTACTTTAAAAACCGCCAGTCCTGAAACTGTCAAAGTACCGCTATATATTTTTCTGTCTTCGGTATCCTGATTTTTAAACACCGAAAAACTTTCTCCTGTAAGAGAGGCTTCATTTACGGAAAAATCATTGCTGTGCACTATTTCACCATCGGCATTAATCATTTTTCCTTCCTCAGTAATGCACAAATCGCCCACGGCAATTTCGTGGGTAGGAATTTGTATTACTTTTGAATTTCGGATAACCGTGCTAAGCGGTTCGTTCAGTTTTTCCAGTGCTTCCAGTGCCTTTTTGCTGCGATTGTCCTGATAGAATGAGATGCCTGAAACAGCTATGATTGCTCCAAACATAAAAGCCGCTTCGGAATAATTGCCCACAGTCACATAGATAACAGCCACTGCAATGAGTAAAAGCAACATCGGTTCTTTGAGAATAGCCAATAACATATTGTACCAGGTATTCTTTTTTATACTGTCTGAGTGGTTATAACCAAATTTACTTTGGGAAATTTTTACATCTTCTTCCGAAAGACCTGTGAGATGTTTTGGGATATTATAGGTTGTCATAATTTTTAATTTTAGATGATTAGTTTCAAGTATTGAAACTGCTTTTGGAATAACTAAATTAGTAGGTTACCAATTATTTTTTTTATGAATTATCTATTTAATCTCCGCCAATCATTTTTGACGTTATTCCCTTTTTGCCTGTTAATTCTGCTATAACAATTCCTGTAATGTGTACCAATATAAAAATCGGAAACCAGTATATCGCCAGCTTATGTACGGTTTCCATAGGCTCTTTCCATTCCCCGTTACCCCATTTGAGATAAAATCCGGTGATACCGGCAATAATGGCAAACACATAAAATAATATATATGTCATCCCTTGCAGACGTTCTTTTATGGACTGTGTTCCGATAAAAGGATTGGGGAAACGAACTCCTTTCATCAACATATAAGCAATCCTCATTAAGAAGATGAAAATGATGACATACGATGCGTATTCGTGCCATTGCCACATAGGATTAAGAATATCATTAACTATAGTCATTGTCTGTTCCTACGTCATCACTCCGGGAGCATCCTGCTCGATGACCGCAACAATGGGCTTTCTACCCATCCATTGCATTCTTAAAAATCCGGTGATGAACAGTACGGTCATCAGAAGTCCCAATGACCAGTGCAATATTCTATGAGTTACAGTAAACTCTTTCTTAATAATTGTTTTCATTGTTTTAAAATGTTTTAATAATTGTAAGTCCAACAGTTTTGGATTGATAGAAAGGAACAACAGACAATGCTTCCCTTTCTTCTTTCGACGAAAACCATTTCGATGTGAGAGGAAACAGCCAATAGGCAATCTCGGTGGACAAGATACCAATACCTGCCCCCGCAACAATATCACCGACCCAATGCTTATCGTTGAACACCCTGTATATTCCTGTCATAGCTGCCAGAGGATACCCTGATATGCTAAGTCAGAAATTACTGTCCTTATATTCCCTGAACATAAAATGGGCTGATGAGAAAGCCGTAGCCGTATGTCCGGAAGGGAAAGAAAAATTATTGGAACCATCGGGGCGTTCTTCGCCTACGAATTGTTTTGTGGGCAATACCAATGCTGCAGAGATTAATTGAGACGTAGCATAGATAATGGTTCTATCTTTAAAATTATGTTTTCCTTTAACTCCGGCAAGATTAAGTCCATATACCGCTGCTGCCGGAGCATATTGCATATAATTGTCTATGGTTGCTCCGGCAATGATATGTTCCCGTGTTTCGTAGCGTGTGGACTGGTTCAATGACTTTAAATCATCAGACATCAAACTCAATGCTCCGTATGAAATCAAAACAGAAGGAACGATCAGTTTCTTTGCCGAAAATTTATACGCTTTATCTTCAATGCTTAATGTGTCTTTGCCTACTGTTTGAGCTTTTAAGCTCAACGCATACAAGAAAGTAATCAATAACAATATAGGTTTCATCTTAATCTTCTGCTTTATTTTTCAATGCCATTAACAATGTATAGGCTCCTTTTTGGGCGATTTTTTTACCGCTTAATTGGTTTTCATTGACAATCTCTATCCAGCCATCTCCAGAGGAACCGATTTCTACTGCTGTCATTCTGAAACTGTTCTTTTCCAGTACTTCAAAGACATAATGTTTTCCTTCAAAAGTCACAACGCTTTCCTCCGGAATTGCTAATGCTTTGATTTCGGGTATGGGAACTTCGGCATTCATATAAAGACCAGGAATAAGTTTTGCGTTGTTTTCCGTGAAATGGGCGTGAACCTCCACCGCCCCGTCTTGGAAAATATTTTTACCGATTAGAATGATTTCGCCTCCATATTTCTTCTCCGGATTGCTGTTGGTGTATTGACCTGAAAAACTTCTTTGATGAAGTTGACCATTGTTTATTACTGAATTTAATCTACAAAAAAGTGAAATGCAAAGCTACGATGCAACTGATACGCAAATGGCTCAGAGCACCGATTAAAATCAACGGAAAGCTACAAAAGAGAAGAAAAGGCGTTCCGCAAGGAAGTCCTTTAAGTCCATTATTGTCGAACATTCTACTGCATCAATTGGATAAGGAAATGACTCGAAGAGGACATAAATTTGTGCGTTATGCGGATGATTTTAGTATCTATTGCAAAAGCCACAATCAAGCCAAAGCTACTAGAGTGGTAATTGAAAAGTTTCTGAAAAACAAACTCAAATTAACTATAAATGAAGAAAAGAGCGGGATTAGAAAACCAATCAACTTCACAATTTTGGGTTTTGGATTTGTGTCTACGTACGAGAAAGGAAGCAAGAATCAATACCAACTCATTGTATCGGAAAAAGCATGGAAGAAACTAAAAGAACGACTTAAAACAATCACTCGAAAAACTACACCTGCCACCTTTGAAGAGCGTATTGCCAAGATAAAAGAAGTGCAACGAGGATGGTTAAACTATTTTCAAGGCACAAGTATTTTAGGTAAATTAAGCGATTTAGACGGTTGGCTACGAAACCGACTGCGCTACTGCATTTGGCATCATTGGAAAAAACCCGAAAGGAAAAGGAAAAACCTGATTCGATTAGGTGTAGACCAAGACCATGCCTACGCTTGGAGCAGAACGAGAAAAGGTGGTTGGGCAATAGCAAAAAGTCCTATTTTAGGCACTACCATTACTTTACAACGCTTGAAGAAAAGAGGTTATATTTCCTTAACCGAATTACATTTACAGCTTAACCCATCTCTTTGCGAACCGCCGAGTACGTGACCCGTACGCTCGGTGGTGTTTGAAATAAGTGTTTATTTTTTATAGGTATTTCAAGATATCGCTTCGCTAAGTTGAGAGGCGCACTCCGTCAGTTTCTGGCGGAGCCGTCTACTCGATTACCCAACGTCATTTTTTTATTTTTAAATTCATTATTAAAACATTATTAACTCTCTTTTTTCTTTTTATTTAACAACTCTCTTAGAATCCATTTTTCGATACTAATTACAACAAAAATCAATGAACCAGCTACAAACGAAATAAATAAACCTTTCCCATCGAGAGACGCTGTTCCAAACACTTTTTGCATAAACGGGGTGTATAAAAACATTGCTTGCAGAAGCATTATTGACCCAATACCCAAAAAGATAAAGCCATTACTGAAAAGACCAATTTTAAAAACCGATTCTTTCAGAGACCTACAGTTTATCAAATAAAATATTTGGAAAAATATAATAAATGTTACTGCTATACTTTGGGAACGAGCCAACGCATCTGTTTGTGCCATTCCGGTTGAAAGTGAATAAGAGTACTCCCAGCTAAAAAGCACGATAGTTCCAACTGTCATAAGTATCGAAACAAAAAACACCCTAAAAGTTACAAATCCGTTGAAAAGAGCTTCATCGGGTTTACGAGGGGGACGGTTCATTACATTAGGTTCTTTTACTTCGAATGCAAGCGGCAAAGCCAATGCTATGGCTGCAACCAAGTTTATCCACAACAATTGTACTGGCAACATAGGAAGCAATAGTTCTTTCGTTATAGGATTAAAAGGAAAGAATATAATGCCATAAATCAATATAAATGCAAGTCCCAAGTTGGTTGGAAGCAAGAATGCGAGAGACTTTAGCAGATTGTCGTAAACCCTTCGCCCTTCTTCAACAGCTGCTGCTATACTCGAAAAATTATCATCGGCAAGTACAATGTCTGCAGATTCTTTCGACACAGAAGTTCCGGTAATTCCCATCGCAACACCAACATTTGATTGCTTGAGCGATGGGGCATCGTTTACGCCATCACCGGTCATTGCAACAACATCATTGGCTTTTTGCAAGGCTTTTACCAAACGAAGTTTGTGTTCGGGGGCTACACGGGCAAAAATATTGGTTGATTGTATGGTTTTATCAAGTTCAGCATCGCTCATTTTCGACAAATCCACTCCTGTTACAACAGTCCCATTGGCCGAGAGGTTTAATTCCATGCCAATAGCACGTGCTGTGGCATGGTGGTCGCCAGTAATCATTTTTACTGTTATTCCCGCATTATGACATGCTTTTATAGCTTCGATTGCTTCGGTGCGTGGCGGGTCAATCATACCTATCAAGCCGATAAACTCAAATCCGTTTTCAATATCATCTACCGATATTTCATCACTTTTACTTTGAGTTTTTTGAGCTATGGCAAGCACTCGCATCCCTTTCGAACCAAGCAATTCTATTTGAGAAATAATCTTTTGTGTATCCAAGTTTACACCACCAACATGTGTTGAACAACGTTTTAGCACAACCTCTGGTGCCCCTTTAAGAATAATATTGTCGTTAAGGGTTGCCATGTATTGCTTTTCAGAGTCGAAAGGCACAACATCTTTTCTTGGTATTTCCTGACGTAAACCATCAATTGAAATCCCCGCTTTTGCAGCTGCAACGACCAAAGCAACCTCGGTAGGGTCGCCCGAGATACTGTATTCGTTTGCGGTATAAAGCACATTTGCATCACTACAAAGCACAGCTTTTTTAAGCAAAAGCAACATATCTTCGGGTAAAGCTGCTAGTTCAGCATTGTTTTGTTTGAAAACACCAGCTTTATGATAACCAACACCTGTTACTTGTATGCTATAGTTATAGTTCCACAATTCACTTACAGTCATTTCGTTTCGTGTAAGTGTTCCAGTTTTATCAGAGCAAATAACAGTTGTACTTCCTAAAGTTTCAACCGCAGGAAGTTTACGAATAATGGCGTTTCGTTTTGCCATACGTTGTACCCCAATGGCAAGGGAAATGGTAACAACAGCCGGGAGACCTTCAGGGATAGCACCAACTGCCAAAGCTATTGCAAAAATTAAGCTTTCTTTAAGTGCATCGAACAATAATACCCCTTGCCCCAATGCACGGTATGTTCCAATAAACATAATAATTGCAGTGATAGCAACAATACCAATGGTTAAGTATTTGCCAATAACACCTAACTTTTTTGTTAATGGCGTATCTAAATCAACGGTTTCGTTAAGCATATCGGATATTTTACCAAGTTCGGTATCCATACCCGTTTTTACAACCACTGCCGTAGCAGTGCCTGAAACTACTAAAGTGCCACTATATACCATACATTTTCTGTCGCCAATTACAGCATCGGGAGTTACAGCTTCGGTAGTTTTTTGAGACGGCACCGATTCTCCTGTTAAAGCAGCTTCTTCTACTTGTAGGTTTTTTTGCTGTATTATCCTCATGTCGGCAGGGATGCGGTCGCCGGCAGCCACCTGAACAATATCGCCGGGAACAATCTCAGAAACAGGTATGGTTATTATATTGCCATTTCGAATTACTGTAGCATTTTCGGGAACCATGTTACTTAGAGCTTCAATGGCTTTACCTGCTTTGTATTCCTGAATAAAGCCAATAATTGAGTTTACTACCACTACGGCAAGCACTACCATTCCATCGGTAATTTTACCCAATGCGGTAGCCAACGTGCTTGAACCAATTAAAACCCAAATCAATGGATTGTTAATTTGCCGCCAAAGCACTTTTAAAATGCCATCTTTATTTTTACGTTTAAGTTCGTTTGCTCCGTACTTTTGACGTCTTGTTTCTACTTCTTCTAATTCAAGCCCTTGTAATGAACTCTCAAAATTTTCAAGAACCTCTTTATAGTCAATGACATGCCATTTCCCGCTTTCGTTTTTTACCATCTTTGAGAACAAATAAGTTTGTTAATAAAAATTCACATTGTAATGCTTTCAACTATTTTTTTAAAAGCTAAAATTATAGTCGAAAAAAATAATCCAAAATATATAAAAGCTCCCAAAACGGAAAAATATCCAAGAAGAATTATAATTCCGTCTTTCTGAATAATTCCTATTGATAGAAAAAGAATAATTAATGCCGGCAAAGTATTACTAAAGGGCATTAGTCCTAAAGGTATCATTAGCAAAATAGAACCAAACAAAATCAAAAAACCATTGATTTTATTTGCAATTTTGTTACATGTTATGAGTCTAAAACGATGCGGCTTGCTTATTTTTTCTAAAAAATAAAACCACTTTAACCCTTTGTTTAAAGCAGTGCGTAACTTTTCCGATGGGAATGACTTGTTTTTTATAGAAGAAGGTAACCACAAACTTTTATTTAAGAAATTACTTATTCCTATAAAAAAAATTATGCCTCCAAAAACAGTACTAATACCAGGTATTGACACTGGAATTAGAAATATTATAGATAATATTGATGCAAATATTAATAAACCGTCGTTTCCTAATAGGTTTATTATTTCAGATAATGTCAGATTTCTGTCAGGTATTTTACTAATTATTTTTTTTACTTTTTCTAATAATGTATTGTCAAAAAAATCATCTTTTTTCAAAAAGACAACTAATTCTCTATTTTTAACTTGCAACTCTTGTGACATAAAAATAAATTATTTCCAAACAGATTCAATAGAATTACTTTTAAAAGTCAAAAAGCTCTCCTAAGAGTCCTTTCTTTTTTTTGTAACGATAATCATTGTCCCTTGAATGATATTGCTTGCCATGAAACATATCGTCTTGTGGGATTTTAAGATTTTGAGTTGTCCGTTCAATGATTTTATCAAGTTCACCGCGGTCAAGCCAAACACCTCGGCATTCAGGACAGTAGTCAATCTCTATTCCGTTACGGTCTGTCATAACCAGATTTACATCTTTGCAATTTGGACATTTCATTTTTTTAGTATTTAGTTGGTTAATAATTATTTGCTTAAAGGTTTTGTAACTTTATTAACTACAGAATCAAGTTTAGTGGATGATTTCTGTATAAGTGAATCAAGTTTTATTACCTTTTGATGTTCTTTATCGATTAGCGAATCGAGAGTTAGAACTTTATCGACCTCTTGGTTTAGCAATGAGTCTAATGATTCTGTTTTTTTTAGTAACTGTTCCATCTTTTCGTCAACTTTTTTGCTTACATCGCTGCAAGAAAAAAATGTAATCGAAAAGAATGCTAGAAAGATGCTTATTTTCAAAACTTTTCCCATAATTGTGTTTTTTTAGTGTTTCTCAAAAATACTTAATTTATAGTTTTATTTATACGCTGTCCATTTCTTTATTATGTTGGGTAACGTTTTGTGGCTTGCTTTCAGTGGCGTTGCACCAACACCAAGCCATTGCAAATATTTAAATTAAACAACTTCGCCATTTCAAAAATTCCCGAAGCCAGCCATATTTTTAAACCGCTGTGTGTGCCCTGCATATGCAGGACACACCCCGAAAGCTTTTCAAATAGTTCAAAAATACAAATTTAGTTTTACGAACCAAGTTTTCGGGGTGTTATTTTTCCAGAGGGTGCAAGTTCCTTACGAGCGGATTGAAATCCCGAATCGTTAGCACGTCGCAAGCTGGTTTATCGTGAGATATGCAGTGAAGGAAGCGAAACGGCAAAAGTCTGTACCGACGAACAGAAAGTACATAAGAGGCATAGCAATAAGGATGAGTATCCACAGCAATACGAAGTCCAAAACAGTGTTCTGAACATGCTATTAAATCAGATTATTGTTATGTAGATGTACCGGTGATAGACTGAAGGAAAAAGCATTTACCAGGGGAGGTCTTGGCGATTACGAGTTAATCAAGCCAAGAAGTCAGCAGAGGTCATAGTACTTGAAGGCAAACGAGGTGTAAATAGAAACTGCATAGGACTCACAAACAAGGAAGGACTGAACGTAAAGAGGTTTTCAATAAGTAACGGAATCTCGCCAAGGCGGATAGCCTTACTTAACGAAAACAGGTTAAAACAAGCTAAAATGATAACAAGAGTAGTACAACCGTTTCATCTTCACAAAGCATTGGAACACGTGATTGCCAATAAAGGCAGTGCGGGTGTTGATGGTGTTTCTATCCGAGAACTCCGCAAGGTGTTTTCAGAAAAGAAACTACAACTGATTGAAGCAATCAAACAAGGCAACTATCAAGTACAACCCATTTTAGGTATTGAAATTCCGAAAGGAAATGGGAAAACCCGATTATTGGGCGTTCCCACCACTACAGAGCGTGTCTTGCAACAAGCTGTAGCACAAAACCTTGCACCACTTTTTGAACCCGAATTTAGTAATTACAGCTATGGATTTAGACCACACAAGAACGCCCGACAAGCCGTTGGACAATCTCGGGATTACATCCATTCAGGATTAAACCACATTGTGGATATTGACCTGAAAAACTTCTTTGATGAAGTTGACCATTGTTTATTACTGAATTTAATCTACAAAAAAGTGAAATGCAAAGCTACGATGCAACTGATACGCAAATGGCTCAGAGCACCGATTAAAATCAACGGAAAGCTACAAAAGAGAAGAAAAGGCGTTCCGCAAGGAAGTCCTTTAAGTCCATTATTGTCGAACATTCTACTGCATCAATTGGATAAGGAAATGACTCGAAGAGGACATAAATTTGTGCGTTATGCGGATGATTTTAGTATCTATTGCAAAAGCCACAATCAAGCCAAAGCTACTAGAGTGGTAATTGAAAAGTTTCTGAAAAACAAACTCAAATTAACTATAAATGAAGAAAAGAGCGGGATTAGAAAACCAATCAACTTCACAATTTTGGGTTTTGGATTTGTGTCTACGTACGAGAAAGGAAGCAAGAATCAATACCAACTCATTGTATCGGAAAAAGCATGGAAGAAACTAAAAGAACGACTTAAAACAATCACTCGAAAAACTACACCTGCCACCTTTGAAGAGCGTATTGCCAAGATAAAAGAAGTGCAACGAGGATGGTTAAACTATTTTCAAGGCACAAGTATTTTAGGTAAATTAAGCGATTTAGACGGTTGGCTACGAAACCGACTGCGCTACTGCATTTGGCATCATTGGAAAAAACCCGAAAGGAAAAGGAAAAACCTGATTCGATTAGGTGTAGACCAAGACCATGCCTACGCTTGGAGCAGAACGAGAAAAGGTGGTTGGGCAATAGCAAAAAGTCCTATTTTAGGCACTACCATTACTTTACAACGCTTGAAGAAAAGAGGTTATATTTCCTTAACCGAATTACATTTACAGCTTAACCCATCTCTTTGCGAACCGCCGAGTACGTGACCCGTACGCTCGGTGGTGTTTGAAATAAGTGTTTATTTTTTATAGGTATTTCAAGATATCGCTTCGCTAAGTTGAGAGGCGCACTCCGTCAGTTTCTGGCGGAGCCGTCTACTCGATTATAGCCAGTTTTCTCCTACAAAAATGTTACTTCACCAGTATCCATATCGTAAACAGCTCCAACAATTTTGATTTGTCCACTGTCTTCCATTTCTTTTAAAATTGGACTATTTTGTCTGATTTGTTCGATGGTATTTTTTACATTACTCTCACATACTTGATGCACGAACTCTGGATTACCTGATGTACGGTCGCCTTCGTAAGTAACTTTCTCAACTGCTGGACGAATTTTAGATAACATTGCAGTGATGTTGCCCAACTTTACATCATCAATGGCAGATTTTACTGCTCCACAATGTTCGTGTCCAAGTACAAGAATAACTTTTGCACCTGCTACTTTGCAACCAAATTCCATACTTCCAAGTAAGTCTTCGTTTACAAAATTACCTGCAACTCTGCCAACAAAAATGTCTCCAATCCCTCTGTCGAAGACATCTTCAACAGGTACTCGACTGTCAATGCAAGAAAGTACAACTGCCTTTGGAAACTGGCCACTAGCAGTTTTTCTTACTTGTGCCGAATGGTCTCTGGCAGTAATATCATTATTTACAAACCTTTCGTTACCTTCTTTGAAAGTCTGAATGATTTGGTCTGGAGTAAGAGCGTCCCTTTGCTCTTTGGTTAGCACTTCTTGTACCAATGCTTTGGCTTGATTCACTGCTGATTCATTTGCCGAGGTCTCACTCGGTTTTGGGTTGTTACAAGCTGTTAAAAAAGCGAGAGCAAGCCCTGGAATGATTAAAAACTTTTTTGTCATTATGTTTATTGTTTAATTTTGCCTACTTTGTAAAACGGTGTTCGGCTTTTCCGTTTTTTTAAAAGTTTACGAATGTTATTAGATTCAATTGGTTTCTTGACACACTGTTAGTTGTTTGATTCATTACGCCAATTTCTGTTCGTACAGTTTTGGAAAACCTATATCCAACACCACCATAGAATCGATTGCGGTCAAAAAAGTTTTGCTCTGTATTCACGAAAATTTCATTGTAAATCGAAAGATAAACAGTCTTGTCCTGCATTTGTTTGTGATTCAAGGCAATGTTTGTAGACAAGAAGTATCTTAACCGAAGTCTAAAATCATCTTCAAAAAATCGTTGTTCAAAACGATAGCGGTGTTGTAATGAAATTCGACCAAAACTCTGTCTGGTGATGAACTGTTGATAAATTCTGTGCTCATTGAAGTTAGCCTTATTCTCAGTACCTGCAATGTAGGGTTCGCTATAAATAAAACCGTAACCAAGATGAATGTTGTTATTATTTTCTGTTAGGTTGTAGCCGATACCTGTTCTTAAAAGTAATTGTTCAGTGTCCCCAATAAAGTTGAAGTTTCGGTACTGTACTTCGTGATGCCAGTTCCAACGATTGTCTATTTTTTTGTCGCCAAAATAGATTAACCAGTTACCAAAGTCGCTTTGTTGAGCCATCAAGGTCAATGGAAAAAAGGCTAATAGTGTTAAAATTCTCTTCATTCTGTGTCTGTTTTAAAATTGGCTATAACGTCAGTCTGTGAAAAAAGTACACAAACTCCTTTCAAATATAGTTAATATTTCATAAATTCATAAGGTATTCATAATTCACGGTTTTATGCCTATAATCAATGGTTTAGACAGACATCAACTTACATTCTCTAGTTTAGAAGCTGCAATTGCTACCGATAATGATGTCCGATTTATAGATGCTTTTGTAGAAAAATTAGATCTTCAGCAACTAGGTGTTCGCTCTTTAACTTCCTCGGATAAAAAGAAAGAAGGTCGGTCATCTTTTAGTGATTCTTTATTTCTCAAACTCTATCTTTACGCTTACCTCAATGGCATTCGCAGCAGCAGAAAGCTTGAGCGTGAAGCCATCCGAAATATAGAATTGCAATGGTTGTTGCAGGGACTACATCCCAATTACCATTCCATAGCCGACTTTCGTAAAATCAATGCGACGGCGCTACAAAATCTGTTTAAACTATTTGTTTCATTTCTGAAAGATGTAGGATTAGTAGGCGGAAAAGTAATCGCCGTAGATGGCACCAAAATTAGAGGCAACAACAGCAAAAAAAATAATTACAATCCTAAAAAGATCCAACGCCACTTGGATTACATAGCACAAAAAAGCAAGGCATTGCTAGAAGAATTTGAGCAGACCGATGCCTCCGAAGATGAAGCGATAAGCCTTGGTGATGTGCAAGAAAAACTAGCTCGATTACAGCAACATAAGATAAAATACCAAGCCTTACAAGATCAGCTGGCTCAAAGCCAAGAACCACAAGTAAGCACAACAGATCCAGATGCGAGAGCCTTATTGGTAAGAGGAGTTGTTGTAGAAGTGGGTTATAATGTGCAGGCAGCCGTGGATCAAGAGCATAAATTAGTAGTGGCTACACACACGATCAATCGCAATGATAAAAATGCCTTGTATGCTATCAGCAAAGAAGCAAAAGATAATATCGAAGCAAAACAATTAACGGTCTTAGCTGCAAAAAACGGCTATAGTATACCACCTTCAGCGGATTAAAGTGAGCATAGCGCAACGGCTCAAAGTGACCCACCTTCAGCGGGTGAAAGTGAACCACTAAAAATCGATTCTATCTGTATATATTTTCCGATCTTTTTTTAACAAAAAGATTAATATAACCAAAAGTGGCTAATAAAGGTATGCGTCCGATAGAACCATATTTTAACAGATGGATGTAGTTCGTAATCTTGTTTCATGAAAAATGAGACAGAAAAAATGCGCGAACTGTACGATCAGTGGCAGACGCAAGGGATAAGCAAACAGGCTTTTTGCAATCAGAATGGTATGGGGTACCATAAATTCAATTACTGGGTTAAAAAATTCCGCGGCAAGAATGTGGCCACTGTGGCACCGGCCCGTGGGTTCAGTCAGATATCAGTTCCGCAACCAGGATTAATTGCGCCAGACCAACAGGCGCTGGCCGCAATAACTTTTCCATCCGGAGCACGTATAGAGCTATTCGGTTCTTTGGACGCATCATTTATAAGGAAGCTCATTCTTTAAAATGCTGGCCTTATCTAATAGTTGCCGGTACTTCCTGTACCGGAGCCCAACTGACATGCGCTATGGTATATACAGTTTGGCGGGTCTGGTCCGGAATGAATTAGGCTTTGATCCATCGAGCGGCGATGTTTTCGTTTTCTTAGGTAAACGACTTAATCAAATCCGGCTCTTGCAGTGGGACCGGGACGGGTTTGCCATGTATGTCAAAAAGCTGGAACAGGGCACTTTTGAATGGCCAAAGTCAGAAAATATAGCCATCACCAGCCAGCAACTGACACTTCTTTTACAGGGCGTAATGCTGGATTCCGTCCGCCTCAGAAAACGTTATCAGCACACAAAACAAGACGGGAAATTCGTGAAAAAAGTGCCATAATAGCTTGTATGGGCGTATTTTAAGCCGTATCTTCGGGTATGGAAGACACGGCGACGGACTATAAATTACTTTATGAACAAGCGCTTGCTGCACATAAAAAGTCGCTGGAATTAATATCGGAAAAGGATGAGCAGATCCTGGCCTTGAACTTTGAGCTTGATAAATACAAGCGGTATATATTCGGCAAAAAGAACGAAAAACTTGCCAGCATACACACAGATATAAAACAGATTGACCTGTTTGAGCTAGGAACCGACCAGCAGCAACAAGAGGAGCTTTCTGAGCAAGCAGTTGAAGTTGTAAAGGAAAAAACTCCCGCTAAAAAACGTGAAAAGGGAACGGGGAGAATGCTGCTTCCTGAGAACTTACGCCGTGAGATCATCATCATTGAACCTACCGAAGACGTTACCGGCTGCACTATAATCGGAGAAGAGGTCACTGAGGTGTTAGACCTGATTCCTGCTGAGTTTTTTGTGAAGCGTTATATCCGTTACAAATATGCCCGTGCCAATGGTGAGGGCATCATAACCGCATCTCTTCCAGACCGTGTAATAGATAAGGGCATTCCTTCGGAAGCAGTTATTGCCCAAATGGTTGTTGATAAATATGTTTTTGGGCTTCCCCTTCACCGGCAGATAGACAAATACAGACGGTTAGGAGTAAATGTTCCTGCTTCCACGGCCTCTGACTGGATTATGCGAGGCTGGCAGCACCTGGCTCCCTTATGGGAGCTCTTGAAACTGTTGGTTCTCAACCAGAAATATTTACAGCTAGACGAATCCCCACTAAAAGTGCTTGATAGAGATCATAAAAATGGGATCCATCAGGGCTACATGTGGATATATAATGCCCCTTGTGATAAGCTTACGCTGTTTGACTACCGGAAAGGTCGCGATCAAAGTGGGCCCAGGCAGATGCTGGAGGGATATACCGGTATACTGCAAGTGGATGGCTATTCGGTGTACGAAAAGCTTTTTGGTAATCATTCTGACATTCTTTTGGTCTACTGCATGGCTCATTCTCGCCGCCGATTCGTAGACGCTCTTAAATATGATAAGGAAAGAGCTACTTACGTGCTCGAACGCATGCAAGTTCTCTACGCTCTCGAACAACAAATGCGGGAAGAGCAACTGGATTGGGAAGAAAAGACAAAGTTAAGACAGGAAAAGTCAGTTCCGGTTCTTTTGGAATTAAAGGAGTGGATGACACAACAGCTCCCACTCGTAATCCCTAAAAGTCCACTGGGTCAGGCCATTGCTTACAGCTTATCTCGCTGGGAAGGACTGAGTGCGTATGCATTGCATGGTCAGATTGAGATCGACAATAACCTCGCGGAGAACGTAATTAGGCCTCTTGCAATCGGAAGAAAAGCATTTTTGTTCGCTGGTTCCCACCAGGCAGCAGAAATGACAGCAGCTATGTACTCCTTTATGGCTACGTGTAAGAAGAACGGTATTGATGAACAAGAATGGCTGAAAGATGTCTTTGAAAGGATCCAATCACATAAGCATAAAGATCTTTATCAACTGCTTCCAAATAACTGGATTAAGTTCCGGAATCCGAACGGTTAACTTACTTGACAAAATGCCAAACTACACAATACGGGTTCGTCGGATGCATACTAATAAAGAGTAGTTTACAAGAGAGAAAAACTCTATCGGTAACGATTTAGTAATGGTGCTTACTGCACTTGTTTTCACCTGATTACCTTGTAAATCAATATTGCAAATATAAAAAATAAAGGGTAAAGAGTATTGGTTATTTATCCTTTATTTTTACCCTTTCCTTCTACTTAATAACAAATAAAATCTCCCCACTGGGGAGAAACTGTGATAATAGTTTCAATATTATTCCCAAATTTTGACATATCAACAATAGATGAAACTCCGAAACAAATTGTGAGAACCTCTAAACGACTATGCTATGGAAATCGTGTTGAATAAAATATTATCGCAAATTCATTATCAAGAAGACAAACTATCTTCTCAAATGATGCCAACAGCGGATGAGGCTTATCAAATGACGTTGTTCCTCAACGAAATGTTATGTGCCATAAAAACCAAAGTCTTACAAGCCGGATTTAGGGATCAAAACCAGGAGATTGAATTTTTTAGGAATATTAAACCGCAAATATTAGGAAAGCTAATTTACTACAATAAAGTATTCCGCATAGAAACAACCTGTCCTGTCAATAACGGCAAAATACATCAAAACTATTATGAGAACCTATTAAAAAACCTCAAATCAGAATATAAAGAAAATATTTGCAATGAAGATTTTTACAGATACTACCGTGCTGGTAGAACAGATCGTGACCATACTTATTTCAAGCTTGGAAAGATCAATTATCACGATGGTTTAAAGAGCGGTGTATTTGAAATAGACCTTAGTTTCTCAACGTATTATGATAATAAGATAGCACATATTATTGCCAATGAATTACTTTATACTTATATGCTCAGCAAAATCAATCCCGAAGAAAACCCAGATACGATTTTACAAAATTTAGATACAAACAAGGATATTTCGTGGACCAATTCTCAAAATGCACTTATCGAACTGATATATGCTCTGTATGCTTCAAATTCCATTGCATACGGAAAAATAGGCATCCGAAAATTAGCTTTGATTTTTCAAGTGCTATTCCGAACTCCCTTAAATGATATTCATCATTCTTTCCACCGAATGAAAACAAGAGCAGGTTCAAGAACTGCATTTTTAGACCAACTCAAAATATCCCTCGAAGAATATATGGATAAAGACCTTTAGCTATATCAAAAATAACCGTTTGAAAGCAGTACCAAAACGTACTGCTTTTTTCTTTGCCCATATCTGCCAATTGGCAAATGCTCTCAAAACTTCATTACAAAATATCCAAAATCCCATAAAAACCTTGTTAAACAAGGGTTTTCCCTAATTGTAAAAATTTTAAAAAAACAGACAAACCAATTGGCAAGGCTTGGCAGACAAACACTGCCACCTTTCACAATTTTGCATAGTGAACTTTAAAAAGCTATGCAATGAAAATAATAACCATCGAAGAAGACGTGTGGATACAGCTAAATAGCCGTATCAATGCCATTGCCGACTATTTGAAAAGACAGGAAGATAAAAGCTATGATGACCTGTGGCTCAATAACCACGAGGTATGCCAATACCTGCATATCAGCGAAAAAACCTTATGGCGTATGAGAACCAAAGGCGAGATTAGTTATTCAAAAATCTACGGTCAATATTTCTACACCATGGGATCCATAAAAGATATGCTTAATGCCAACGCCATACAGAGTAGTGAGGAATTTGTACAGGAGCTTATGGCAAAAGGTAAAAGCTATATAGAAAAAGGCAGAAAGCTAAAGACAGATAAAAAATAGGTATGAACCCTTAAAAATATCATTATGAATATTGACAGAATGGAATTTTTGGCGTGGATGGAACGCTTAATGGGACGTCTTGATATGCTGGGCGATAATATAGATGATTTACAGAAGAAACGTAATAGCATAGATGGCGAGGAACTGCTCGATAACCAGGATTTACTTCAGATGCTGAAAATCAGCAACCGTTCCCTGCAACGGTATCGCTCCATCGGCAAACTGCCCTATTATACTATTAGTGGAAAGCTTTATTACAAATTGTCTGATGTTCATCAATTCATCAGAGATAGCTTTAACCCACCCACAATTAAGATGAACGTCAATAAGTGACAAACACTGCCTTTGAGTGCCAAGTAATGCAATTCAGTGAAGGCTTCCTTTACATTCGGCATTGAATTTTAAAATTTTCAGACTATGAGTGAAGAAACAACAAATAAGCAGGAAATGCCCGAACAGTTATCGGACATATTGCTGGTGCTGGATAAAGAAAAAATGAAAATCCAAGCCGTAAAGAGTATAGACGAAAACGGGAAAATGGAAACTGTTGATCCCACGAAGAAAAACCAAAACCAGTTTATGCGTGTGGACAAAAGTGGTGATTTCTTTTCGAACTTCTTCTCCAATTTTTTCAGCCAGCTAAAGAACCCTACCAATTTTTCATTCTTTAAAGTGCCTGCACCTGTCGCTGTTGAAAAAGCACAGGAAATGCAAAAGCAGGTTGACAAGCCAACTCCTGAAGGCGAAAAAATAATGAAAGAGCACGAAGTAAAAATAGAACAGCAATCGGATAAAAAACAAGTAAATCAAAATAATATGGCAACAACAGAAACAACACAGCAAGCAAGCGAATACCGCTACAAACCGGAGCAGATTGATTGGGATACTATGACCAATCTCGGATTAAGCAAGGAATACCTTGAAAAGAGAAACCTACTTGAACCTTTATTGAAAGGTTACAAAACGAATGAACTCTTACCGATTGGTGTCAACCTCGGTGGTACAATTCTTCGTACAGATGCCCGCTTGTCTTTACAGCAAGCCGAAGACGGAAAAGTTGTGGTAGGAATACACGGCATCAAAAAAGAACCCAATTTGCATTTTGAATTTTTCGGGCACAAGTTTACGGATGAAGACAAAAAGAACCTGCTCGAAACTGGTAATATGGGGCGTGTGGTAGATTTGAAAAATTCCAAAACTGGCGAACTGATGCCTTCCATTATCAGTATAGACAGACTAACGAATGATGTAATTGCATTGAGGACGGATTTTATAAAAGTTCCAGATGAAATTAAAGGCGTGAAATTGGACGATGCCCAGAAACAAACCTTAATGGAGGGTAAACCGCTAAAGTTAGAGGGTATGATTTCTACCAAAGGAACAGAATTTTCGGCAACAGTACAATTCAATGCAGACAAGCGATATGTGGAGTTTCTGTTTGACCGCAACAATTCTAACAGGCAAACCCAAAGCAATGGACAAACTCAAAACAATCAGCAAAACCAATCTCAGGAAGCTCCAAAAACATTCAGAGGTAAAGAATTGACCGATGATCAACATAAGGATTTTAAAGCCGGTCAAACCATCTACATTGATGGATTGAAAGATAAAAAAGGGCAACCATATCAAGGTTATATCACTTTCAATAAAGAAAATGGAAAAACCAATTTTGAATTTCCAAATCAATACAAGGAAAGAGTAAAACCAACCGAAGCCCATAAAACGCAAACTGCTGTCAATTCGGAGGGCAAGACCAATGAAGCGACCAAAAATATCAAAGAGCCTTTGAAGTCTGGTCAACAAACACCGAAAAACAAACAACAGCAGGAACAACAGGAAAAGCCCAAAGCTCCAGCAAAAACCAGAGGCAAAAAAATATCTTAAAGTATGAAAACAATCATTGCAGAAAAACCAAGCGTAGCAAGGGAAATAGCCGGACTTTTGGGAGCATCTGATAAAAAGGAGGGCTACCTTACAGGCAACGGCTATTTTGTTACCTGGGCATTCGGACATTTAATAGGGTTGGGAATGCCCGAAGATTATGGAATTTCGGGATTTGATAAAACAGCGTTACCAATTTTACCCAATTCTTTTTTATTAACTGTTCGCAAAGTAAAAAAAGATAAAGGCTATACAGCCGATACAGGAGCGTTAAAGCAACTAAAAATTATTGAACAGCTTTTCAATAAAAGCGAGAGCATTATTGTGGCTACCGATGCAGGCCGTGAAGGCGAATTGATATTTCGTTACATCTACGAATACCTGAAATGCAACAAACCGTTTGAACGGCTTTGGATAAGTTCGTTGACCGAAAAAGCCATCAAGCAAGGATTTGAAAACCTAAAACAAGGAAAAGAATTTGACGGATTATACCAAGCAGCACAAGGCAGAAGCCGAGCTGATTGGTTGGTAGGCATTAATGCAACACAAGCATTGAGCATTGCCGCAGGAAATGGTATCTATTCCCTCGGAAGAGTGCAAACGCCTACCTTGGCTTTGATATGCAAACGTTATTTGGAAAACAAGAATTTCAAGGTTAAGAATTATTGGCAGATACAGCTATCGCATAATAAAGAGTTGATAGATTTTAAAAGTATTTCCAAAACAAAATGGGAAGACCAAAAACTTGCCGTTGATACGCTGAAAGCCATTCAACGAAACGAAACTACAACAATTACATCAGTAGAAACCAAAAGCGTTACGGAACAACCGCCTTTGCTATTCGATCTTACCGGATTGCAGAAAGAAGCCAATAAAAAACTGAATTTGTCTGCTGACGAAACCCTAAATATTGCTCAAAGCCTCTATGAAAAGAAGTTTATCACTTATCCACGTACCGGAAGCAAATATATTCCTGAGGATATGTGGGCAGAAATCCCCAATCTTGTAAGGGCTTTACAGGACAGAGAAAGCTGCAAACAAGCGATTACAAAAATGAAATGGGGTCGCTTCAATAAACGTATTGTGAACGATTTGCGTGTTACCGATCACCACGGTTTGTTGATTACAGATAAAATTCCTTCAGCACTGAATGCAAAGGAAAATTCCGTTTATGATATGATTGCCTTTCGATTGCTCGAAGCCCTTTCACAAGCCTGCATCAAGGAGATAACCGATGTTGCTTTACAGTCATTGCATTATGATTTTACCGCAAAAGGCTGTAAGATAATTGAACCTGGTTGGCGTTCCATCAAAGGGAATTTCTCCGATGATGATATTGAGCCTGTACAGGATTTACCTGAACTAAATAAGGGCGATGAACTCAAAATAAAAGAAGCTTCCGTTCTCGAAAAGAAAACCAAACCACCTGTACTTTATACCGAAGCAGGACTTTTATCAGCTATGGAAAGTGCTGGAAGAGAAATAGAAAATGAAGAAGAACGGAAAGCGTTGCAAAACATCGGTATCGGCACTCCCGCTACAAGGGCCTCCATCATCGAAACCCTGTTTACTCGAAATTATATCCAACGAGATAAGAAATCTTTAATACCAACTGAGAAAGGATTACAGGTTTACGAATTAGTCAAAAATCGCAAAATTGCAGACGTGGCAATGACAGCCGAATGGGAACTCACATTGCAGAAAATCGAAAACAACGAAGCAGATGCAAGGGTGTTTCAAAAGGAAATGGAAAATTACGCCTCATCTATTACCAATGAGCTGTTGCAGACTTCCATTGCCCAAAACAACTTGCCAAAACTCATTTGCCCGAAATGCAAAAGCCAGCAACTCATTATCCGTGATAAAATCGTGAAGTGTACTGATGAGGCTTGTAATTGGGTTCAGTTCCGTAATGTGTGTGGTATACAAATCGGCATAACCGATATTGAAAATCTTGTCAATAAAAAGAAAACTTCACTTATCAAAGGAATGAAAAGCAAAGCAGGAAAAAAATTCGATGCTTATATCGTGTTGAATGAAAATGCCGAAAGTTCCTTTGAGTTTGATAAAAATAAAAGCTACAAAAAGTGATGGAAAATAAACTTATCATTACCAGCAAGGAAATAGAAAACCAAATCTATACTGTAAGAGGGCAACAAGTGATGCTCGACAGCGACCTTGCAAGGATTTATCAGGTAGAGACCAAAGTCTTCAATCAGGCAGTAAAACGTAACGCAGGTCGTTTCCCTGAAAACTTTCGTTTCCAATTGGCACAGGAGGAATTTGATGCCATCAACTTGAGGTCACAATTTGTGACCTCAAGTTTGAATTATGGTGGCAGGCGTTATCTGCCCTACGTTTTCACTGAACAAGGTATTGCAATGCTGGCTTCGGTACTCCGCTCAACGGTAGCTATAAAGGTCAGCATTGAGATTATGAATGCTTTTGTTGAAATGCGAAGAATGCTAATGAGCAATGCTTCGCTTTTTCATCGTCTGGATAAAATTGAACTGAAACAATTAGAAGCTGACCAAAAATTTGAAGAGATTTTTAAGGCTTTGGAAAGCGATAAACTCCACAGCGAAAAAGGGATTTTCTATGATGGACAGATTTTCGATGCTTATAGCTTTGTTTCTGATATTATACGAAGTGCCAAAAGTTCTATTATCTTGCTGGATAATTATGTGGACGATACGGTGTTGACTTTATTAGGTAAACGGAATAATAATGTAACGGCAACAGTATATACCAAAAACATCAGCAATCACCTACGGCTGGATGTACAACGGTACAACAGCCAATATCCTCAGATTGAAGTTAAATTATTTGCAGATGCCCACGACCGGTTTTTGATTATTGACAGTACGGAACTTTATCATATTGGGGCATCACTCAAAGACCTGGGCAAGAAATGGTTTGCCTTTTCGAGAATGGATATTGAGGTTGGTAGGATGTTACAAATTTTGAATGATCAATAACCCCTCCAATTTGGAGGGGTTATTGATTATATTTGTAATTGAGCAGTAATGCTCTTATAATAAACTTTTAGGGCATCCCGCTCATCTTTTCCAACATAACTATTGTGAGCAACCAAACAACGTATTTTGTATAATTCATCAACCATTACGTTTAGCCAATGTTCATTTTGCTTCGGAAAATACTTTCCAAAGACTGACCAATTTCCAACTATTATTTTACCTAATTCAATAAAATCACAATAAAACAAATCATTACCACCTCGTAATGGTAAATATTTACTTTCTTGTTCGCTCTTTTTTAATTTATCTATTGTGTCTTGTACTTTTCTTGGAATATTTACAGTTTCTGTCTTCATAATCTCTTCAATGAATTTTCTTAATGAATTTTCAATACAATATAAATACAAGTAAACTTCCGACATTTCTCTTCCTTTTTGTTGAATATCTTGAGGTAAAAGATTTAGATGGCCAAAGTTTACATTTTGTTGTATTTCTTCTATACTATCCATTAGAGAATTTTCATCAGAAATTAGTGGATAGAATATCTCATTAATATATTTTCTGCGCTCAGCATATCCTCCTTTAGCTTGCATCTCTCTTCTAAATTCTTGAAGTGTAACACAAGTTTTAAATTCTCTCGGTTGGTTAGAAAGAAACTTGGTCGATTGTTTAAGTTCATTTTTTAAACTTTTGTATTCTGCTTCATTTTCGCTTGATATAGAAACATCAGTTGAAGCACCGGTAAGAAGTATTTTTAAACGCTCAATATTGTCTGTGTAATTCATTTTTTTGATATAATCATCAATACTTTGAAATAAGTTGTATTAATGAGTGGTTCTATGGTTACAAAAATACAAATTAATTTCTCCTGTATTTTATAAGTACACGCCAAATCCATCCTCTCGAAGCCAAACTCTACCACTTATACAAAGGCTCTTCTAAACTGTTATAATTTTAAAACTCTAATAAATTATAGTATGGATACACAACAAAAAGACCTATCATATTTCAGGTTACGACTACAAGAATTATTAAATACCAGCTTCCCAGAAAAAGCAAACGACCAAAAATTTATTGAACAACGTTCCTTGTGGGCTACTAATGCCTACGAGGGCGCTTTTCGTTCGGGAAATACTATTGAACAATGCAACGAAATAGCCAATTACATTCTTTTTGAGGGCTTGCACTTCTCCAAATTCGATACAGTTTTCCAAGTCGTATGCAATGAGTTTGATACCATAATGGCGGATGAGGAACTGCGACCGTTCGCTCTTAAAATGTTCCCTGTTTGTGAGCCGGCTTTCTCCGGCTATCAACTAACCGATGATTTCGCTTATAACACAGAGTACGACCTACTCTATACCGAAATAACAGGAACCATCGCAATATGGATAGAGGAAAATGGGCTTCAGTAAGAAGCAACATCTCCAAAAGAACATTGATGCCCTGCGAATTGCTTTTAGACTAGAAAAGGAGAAACGACAAGCCACAGTAGGCGAAAGACTGCTAATGATGCAATACAGCGGATTTGGCGGTCTTAAATTCGTGCTGAACCCCATAGCGAACGAAATAGACATCAATCATTGGAGAAAAACGGAACATGAGCTTTTCCCGATTACGCAGGAACTCCACCAGCTACTCAAGGAAAATTCCGAAGACGAAAAGCAATACCGCAGGTATGTGGACGGTATGAAAAGCTCTGTTCTGACGGCTTTTTATACACCACCACAAATCATTGATACGATTTCCGCAACCTTGCGTGAAAGCGGTTTAAACATTAATAAGTTCCTTGAACCCTCCGCAGGTATCGGCTCATTTATACAATCCTTTTCAGAAAATCAAAAAGCCAGTGTTACTGCCTATGAAAAAGACTTGCTCACAGGCAAGATTTTAAATCAGCTTTATCCCGATAGCAATATCCGTATAAGTGGTTTTGAGGAAATACCCGAAAAGGAACAAAACAGCTATGATGTAATCGCCAGTAATATTCCATTTGGCGATACTTCTGTATTCGACCTTTCCTACTCCCGAAGCAAGGACAGTGCAAAAGTGCAGGCTTCCCGAAGCATACACAATTATTTTTTCCTGAAAGGTGCTGATATGTTGCGTGAGGGTGGCTTGTTGGCTTACATTACTTCGCAGGGTATTCTCAATAGCCCAAAGAACGAACCGATACGCAGGGCGTTGATGCAGGATAACAATTTGGTTTCAGTCGTTCGATTGCCCAATAACCTGTTTACGGAATATGCAGGAACGGAGGTCGGAAGCGATCTGATTATTCTGCAAAAGAACACGGCGAAACAAAGTCTGACCGAAAGGGAAGACCTGTTTTGCCAAAGCAGGCAAACAGAATACAATACTCCTGGCAATGCACTCTTTCAGGATAGCGCAAGGATTGTACATACCGATCGGAAATTAGATACCGACCCTTATGGACAATCTGCACTAATTTATACACACAAAGACGGGGTTGAGGGAATTGCTAAAGACCTCAAACAAATGCTTATCAATGATTTTGGGAAGCATCTTAATTTGAATTTATACAAAGGCGAACGGAACGATGAACCTATAATACAAATTCCCGCTACTCCAAAGGTAAAGCCTCCAATTGTCGAACCCGTAGCCATTCAGCCACAGCTTGTACCAACTCCTGCAAGTAATCAAGACACTACACAGGAATTGAAACAGCTAAGCATTTTTGACCTGTTTGAAAATGCGTACGAACCTGTTATGGTTGTTGCTCCGCCCAAAAGAACAACACAAGTTAAAAGGCAAAGCATCAACAAAATTAGCCGTGCAATAGGTCGCCAACCTGACCTGTTCGGTAGTTCGATGCAGCAGCCTTATGCGCCACCTGTTACTAATAGTGTCACCAATGGAAATACATCTACCAATGGCAAAAAACAGGAAGCTATTGGCGACCTGTTTTCAACAATAAACGGGAATGGTCAAACTGATAAGCCAGTCGTTCCCGATACTATTCCAGAACCTGCTCCTTATAGTGGCAAACTGCATCCATTCTACCGTAACGATTGCCTAGTCGCAGATAATGGTTGGGTCGGTCATCTGCAAGATATAGATACATCAAATGAAAAAGCAATTTTTCATCCTTTGCAATTACCGACTTCACAGAAAGCAAGAGCCGAAGCATACATTGCGTTACGTGATGTTTACCAAGAGCTTTACAACAAAGAGGCAAAGTTTCAGACCGAACACAAAGGAGAAAGGGAAAACCTTAACCGTCTTTATGATGAGTTTGTCAAAAAGTACGGTAACCTCAACAGTGCCGATAACATCAAACTCATAAAAACGGATAGCTCCGGTAAGGAGATCCCTTATCTGGAGCGTGTGGTTGGTGGTGTGGTACACAAAGCCGATATATTCAGCCGCCCTGTTAGTTTTTCTACCATAACCATAGCAACGGACAATCCCGAAGAAGCGTTAGCGGCTGCGCTGAACAAATACGGAAGCGTGGATTTGGACTATATGTCCGAAATCAGCGGTATGACGGACGAGGCTTTAAAAGAAGCATTACACGGTCGTATTTACTACAATCCTTTGCAAAAAGAATATGAAATATCTGAACGCTGGATTGCAGGGAACGTGGTAGAAAAAGCCCAAGAGATACAGAACTACATTGAAAACAATCCCAATGATATCGAAGCCAAAACAAGCCTTACTGTTTTGGAAGAAGCCCGACCAAGACGAATTGAGTTTGAGGAACTCGATTTTAATTTAGGTGAACGCTGGATACCCACTGGTATTTATGCCCGTTTTGCTTCACATCTTTTTGATACGGACGTACTAGTTCATTATTCTGAAAGTTCGGATGACTTTTCCGTAAAGTGCGACCGTAAGAATTTGCATATATGGGAAAAATACGCTGTCAAAGCTGAAAGCCGGACGTTTGACGGTATTGCCCTGCTTAAACACGCCCTTGTCAATACCACGCCTGATATTACTAAAAAAATTACGGTTGGCGACCAAGAAGTCAAGGTACGGGATATGGAAGCCATACAAATGGCGAACACCAAGATTGACGAAATCCGTACCGCATTTACCGAATGGCTACACGCCCAAAACGATGAGTTTAAAAACAGGCTGACCGACCAATACAACGATACTTTTAATTGCTTCGTTCGACCGAACTATAACGGAAGCCATCAGGACTTTCCGGGTTTAGACCGTAAGGCATTAGGTATTGAAGACTTGTATTCGAGCCAAAAAGACACCGTTTGGATGATAAAACTGAACAATGGTGCTATCTGCGACCACGAAGTAGGTGCAGGAAAAACGTTGGTAATGTGTACCGCAGCACAGGAAATGAAGCGTTTGGGCTTAGCCCATAAACCTATGATTATCGGGCTGAAAAGCAATGTTCACGAAATTGCCGAAGCCTACCGCACTGCCTATCCACACTCTAAAATTCTGTTTCCAGGCAAAGAGGATTTTACACCTCAAAAGCGGATGAGGATTTTCGGGGATATTAAAAACAATGATTGGGATTGCGTAATCCTCACACACGACCAATTTGGGATGATACCGCAATCGCCCGAAATACAAAAGGAAATTCTCCAAATCGAATTGGATAGTGTAGAACGAAACCTCGATGCACTACAATCACAAGGCAAGGAAGTGACCAGGGGTATGCTTGCTGGAGTAATCAAGCGGAAAGAAAACCTCGAAGTTAAACTCAAAACCCTGCAACACGATATTGAAAATCGCAAAGATGACGTAGTGGATTTTAAGATGATGGGCATTGACCATTTGCTTGTGGACGAAAGCCATCAATTCAAAAACTTGATGTTTAACACAAGACATTCCAGAGTTGCAGGATTGGGTAATGTTGACGGAAGCCAAAAGGCAATCAACCTTTTGTTTGCTATCCGCACCATTCAGGAACGCATTAATGCGGATATGGGAGCAACTTTCCTTTCCGGAACGACCATCAGTAATTCGTTAACCGAACTGTACCTATTATTCAAATACCTCAGACCAAGAGCAATGGAAAAACAGGGCATTCATTCTTTTGATGCCTGGGCTGCTATTTACGCAAGGAAAACAACCGATTATGAATTTTCGGTTGCCAATAATATTGTTGCAAAAGAACGTTTCCGCTATTTTATCAAAGTGCCGGAGTTGGCGCAATTCTATTCAGAAATAACGGATTACCGAACGGCTAAGGATATAGGCATTGACCGCCCTAACAAGAATGAGGTATTATATAACATACCACCTACACCCGATCAGGAAGTGTTTATTCAAAAACTAATGGAATTTGCCAAATCGGGAAATGCTTCTTTATTAGGAAGAGCTCCTTTATCTCCATCTGAAGAAAAGGCAAAAATGCTCATCGCTACTGATTATGCCCGTAAGATGTCTTTGGATATGCGGATGGTAAGCGGTGCGTATGATGACCACCCCGACAATAAGGCTTCGCATTGTGCGGACAACATTGCTAAATATTACAACCAATATAATGCACAAAAAGGAACGCAGTTTGTTTTCTCCGATTTGGGAACCTACAAGCCAGGCGAATGGAATGTGTATTCCGAAATCAAACGCAAGCTTGTGGAAGACCACGGTATCCCTGCGAACGAAGTACGTTTTATTCAGGAAGCAAAAAATGACAAGCAACGCAAAGAGCTTATCAAAGGAATGAATGAAGGTAAAATCCGCATACTTTTCGGTTCTACAAGTATGTTGGGCACAGGAGTTAACGCACAAAAAAGAGCCGTTGCTGTTCACCATTTGGATACACCGTGGCGACCAAGTGACCTTGCCCAAAGGGACGGCAGAGCTGTTCGCAAAGGCAATGAAATTGCCAAGTTCTTCGCAGGTAATAAAGTAGATGTAATCATTTATGCCGTAGAAAAATCATTGGACAGCTATAAGTTTAACCTACTATACAATAAACAACTATTCATAGACCAATTGAAAAACAACAATCTCGGCAAACGAACCATTGACGAGGGCAGTATGGACGAAAAATCGGGAATGAATTTTTCGGAATATGTGGCTATCCTATCAGGAAATACCGACCTGTTGGATAAAGCTAAATTAGAAAAACAGATTGCGGGGTTAGAAAGCGAAAAACAGGCGTTCAACCGTTCAAAGTATAGTGCGAAGTACAAATTGGAAGACTATACGGCTGAACTTGATAAAGCCCAATCCCGCTTTGACCGTATGAGCCTTGATTGGAATAATCTACAAGGGCGTATTCAAAAACGTTCGGATGGTACAATTGCAAATCCTGTACAGTTGGACGGTTTACCGCCCAATGCGGATATAAAACAAATCGGTGCAAAGCTTAACCAGCTTGCGGACAAAGCCCGCACCGGAGGTCAGTATGAAGAAATAGGAAGCCTGTACGGATTTACCTTGTATGTCAAAACCGAAATGTCCGAAAAGGAGGGCGTGGATATACGGGTAAACCGCTTTTTAGTGCAGGGAGAGGGCAATATCAAATATACCTACAACAACGGTTTAATTGCTAAAGATGAGAAGCTGGCGGCTATGAACTTTCTTAATGCACTGGAGAAATTGCCGGGCTATATCGAGCAGGAGCAAAAGAAAATTGCGGAAATACAGAAGGATTTACCTGTTCTTCAGAACGTGGTAAACGGTATGTGGTCTAAAGAGAGCCGATTGAGCGAACTCAAAACGGAACTGGCTGCCGTTGAACGGAAGATACAGTTGTCTATCACTCCGGAACCTAAAGAAGAACCAGCAGAACAAACCGAAAAACAGAAGCAAACTATAAAAATTTCAAAAGAGAATGAACAAACAAAAGCTATTACAATTCATCTATCAAGAGGAATTTAATAAGAAAGTTATTTTACTTCATCCTCCTCATCCATTTTTTTGATCAAAGTATCACGCATACTATCAAGAAATTTTGTCCTGTTCACTTTTCGTGATTTAAGCTCCATAAATGTATGATAGAAATCCCCCAAATCAATATTAAAGGTACATTCGAATGTTTTAGCAATCAGTTTTAAATCGGCATTACCATTATCAAATACTCCTTGTGAATATAGGCCGTAAACCAATTCGGTTAAAGCAGTTTTACTTCCAGTCCAATTTAATGAAGAATAATCAAATACTTTTTTCTGATTTTTATTATTCAGTTGGTCTTCGAGATATACTTGTATCAAATCATTGGCAATTATTTTAGCTACTTTATAGTCGTGTGAAGTTGTAAAATTGTGATCAGTTTCAAAATAGTAAGTATCTATGCTTAATCTCACATCATAACCACCTCTTACAAAATACCTCTCATCAAGATAGATGCTATTGGTTCTATAATACTTATAAAATTCGAGGTTGTTATCAAAAAATCTTTTTAGTTTTGCTAATTCATTGTCAATATACTTCTTTATTGTTTTCCCATTTCCATAAGGCTTTTTGGTTTCTATCTTATAAATAGCATTGTAATAAATTAATTTGGACAGAATAACAGGTTTCAACTTTTTAAAGAAGTAGATTTCTTCTTGTTTATTTTTAAAACCTCGTTTTAATACAAATTCTTTTAACTTTGATAAGCAATCTACTATAAGCACAATAACTTCCTGTGGCAGTAAGATTGGGTCATCTACTTCCAATGTCAACTCCTTGATTTTTTCTTCGAGTTTCTGTACGCATTCATTATAGTATTTTTCCATAGATTTTAGTTTAAGATTAAAATCGTAATGGGTAAGAACCCCGATATAATTTTAGCTATGTGGTTTTCATTGCAAAAAGATTTATGGTGTTAGGAATTTGTTTTTAAATAATCAACAAGAGCTTGTACCGCAGTTACTTTTAAATGTGTTCTGTTGGTTCCATATTTTTCTGACACACCTTGTTCAGTGATATAGGCAACCTTATATGTTTTTTGTTTTTTTAAATGTTCGTTCTCGTAGTAGATTTCCTCAATACGATAGCCATACGGATTTTCAATGTGGAATTTGATCTGTAATCCTAAATATCGTTTACAGTAACCGCCCATTTGTTTCATAGGATTAGCTGAAAAAGTACGTTCAAAGTTTTCTTCCAACATATCAATGATCTCTTGTCCCGTCATATCAACGGTAGAAATGATTGGGTTCATAGGAACCATACTGTACAAATCCCACATCGTAATATTTCCTTTATCAATAGGCGCACCGTAACGCCATCCGTTAGAAAATGCTATGTTTACACCAGCAGCCTTGCTAATTGCTTTTAATAACAGATTATCCATAGATGATGAGAAAGCATCATACCGATGTAATATGGTATTCGTTCTCCCAACAACATCTTCTTGCAAGTTTCTGTATGAAGCCATAATGTCATTTACAATATGTTCTACTGGTTTATGGCTCGCAACATCTTCGTTCACTTCTATAAGCTTGTATTGATAATTTATAATTTTATTATCTACGATGGAAAGTTTAAGATGTCCCACAAAAGAGCCGTGGCAACCACACTGTATTATTATGGTATCTTTTACTTTTACAGGTTCATATATTCTGTTGTGGGTGTGCGCACTTAAACATATATCAATTCCTGTTGTACTTTTAAGTAATTCAATATCCTGCGGGTAGCCATTGTGCGAAAGTAATATGACCAAACTTGCTCCCAATCCCTTTACTTCTTTTACATAACCGTTTATTTCATCCATTCCGTCAGTTACATAAATTCCTTGTTTGAACTTAGCAGGCATCGTCTTATCGATAATATTGGCACAAATACCGATTACAGCAATTTTTTGATTACCTACCTCAATAAATGAATACGGTTTCAGCAGTAGGGTACCGTCATCCTTATAAACATTGACACCTAATACGGGATAATTAAGTAGTTTATCTAATGCTAAAAGATGTTCCGGCCTATAGGCAAAATCCCAATGTCCCACCATTGCACTAAAACTAAGTTTGTTTAAAATTGGAATTAGTACTTCGCCTCTGGAAGCCACTACGGGTAAGGTTCCGTGAAAGGTATCGCCTCCGTCAAAAAACAAGGTGTGTTCATTCTCTTTTCTTATCTTCTCGAAAACAGAGGCGATTTTTGCATAGCCTCCTGCTGTTTTAATAAATTCCCCGTCCTTACCATAAAATAGTTCTGGGTGTGGTTCAAGATAACCGTGTACATCATTTATAAATCCTATTGATAATTCCATTATATATAATTTAAAGTTTTAAAGCATTTTTGATTATGGATGAACAATTGCCCAGCCTTCGTATTGCCTTAATATAATTTCTCCATTACCGCTAGGGACGTAGTTCACAAAATCAAACAATTCGTTCTTGTCAATTTTTCGTTCTTCCATTGTTTTAGAACACTGGACAAATAAAACGCCCTTATCTTTGAGTGCAACCAATAATTTTTGGTAGCTGTTAGCTTTTTTATACATTTCCACACCGTCAGAAAACGCAAGGACTTCTATCTGTAATTTACCTTTCAACCGTGGGTCACTTAGTACATTATTGATGTTGCGAAGGATCCCCTTTATTTTTTTATCCTCTGCTTCGTTCAAGATATAAAGCGCATTGTAATGTTTTTTGTATGCTTTCGCGGGCTCAAAAGTGGTATCTGGTTTTTGTTGCGCAAAAATGCTAATAGACATAAAACATAGTACGGCTATTAGCAAAGCTTGTAGTTTTTTCATTTTATTGTTTTTATTGTTCATTTATTAATTCTTCTATTTCCTTTACAAATTTTTCAGATGCGTAATTGGCAAATCCGGTATGATGAAGCCTGACTTTACCTTTCTTATCCAATACTACGGTTGTTGGTAATGAACCGGAAAACACTTCCGTTGGAACATTACCGCTGGACTGATACATTGGAACTGAAAAATTTTCTTTTTCCAGATATGCCCTTCCCGCAGCCGGGTCATTGTCCTCGTTGAGGGTTAGAAAGAAAATGCCAGGGTTATCCTTAAATTGGGTATACAGAGTTTCAATAGATGGAAATTCAGCCCGACAGGGTGGACACCAAGATGCCCAAAAATTGATAAACACTACTTTTCCTCTTAATGATGAGGTATTTTGTATGCTCCCTTTTCCGTCCGTAAAAGTAAAATCAGTATTTGTAAGGCTTACTGTATCCGCATCCTTTTTGTCTATACTCGCGTTAAAAATTCCTGTTGACATTAGTTGGCGCAGCACAAATGATTTTGCATCGGGGCTGATAAGCAATATCCCGACGGCAATTACCATAAATATGGTAAATGCATTTTTCTTAATGTACTGTAGCTTTTTCTGTGGTGGTTTCTTATTAGAAACTTCTTTATTGTTAGTCATAATTCATTCTTTTATCAATTAGTTACTATCTACAAGTTCATTCACAACTTTGATGATCTCGGGACTTGTATAATCCCTACCACCTTCGATACGGGCAATCATATCTCCGCTTTTGTCTAGTATGACCGTAGTTGGAATTGAACTGCCTAAATATTCAGAAGGTATATTGCTGGCTGGAACATATACAGGCAAATCATACTTATTCTTCTCCATAAATGCAGTGGATTTTTCCATCTTGTTGTCTACATCTACCATCAGGAATACGATGTCGTTATTGCCTTTGTACTTTGCTTTTAGTTCGTTAATGGTAGGCATTTCCTGAATGCAGGGCGGACACCAAGTTGCCCAAAAGTTGATAAATACTACCTTACCTTTTAATGAACTTAACGATACGGTTTTTCCATCTTTATCAGTAAAGGAAAGGCTGGCAGTTGTTGAGACCTGTGCTTCCGTTGTCCCAACTCCTGTCGTCGTCGAATGCTCGCTCTCTACCTTATTTTCTTTCTTCTTATCCGTATTCCCGCAAGCAGCCAGCGATATAGCTGTGATTATGAAAAGACCAGAACGAATTGCCAAATTTTTAAATTGCATTTTCATACTAAATGATTTTAATTACTTATTCTATAAATTTTTACTCTTGTATTTGTTAATTGCAGATTGAATAAAACCGTAATAGCTTTTCTGATTGTAATCTGCTCCAGTAGGTTTGATCAGTATTTCCTCGTTAGATGGGTCTAAAAGTACATAGTGAGGTTGCGAATTGGAGTTAAACTTACTCGCCTGAAAATCGCTCCATTTATTTCCTATGGTACGTATATTTTTGCCACTAAATGATGATACAAATTGTTCTGCCTGTGGTAATTCTGTTTTATCGTCCACATAAAGTTGGATGATGATAAGTTCTTCGTTCAATAGCTTGTGTACGTCTTTATCAGACCACACGGATGCTTCCATCTTACGGCAATTAACACAGGCATGCCCTGTGAAATCGAGCATGACAGGTTTGCCCACTTTCTTTCCATATTCTATTCCCTCCTCATAGTCAAAAAAGACATTAAGGTTTAAGGGTGCGTGGAATATATCCGAATATTTGCGGGCTTTGCTATCGACGACATTATTTGTCTCTGTCCTACCAAATGAAGAAGTATACAGGTCAAAATCTTGTGTTGTCTGTGGTGGTAAAAATGCCGAAATGGATTTTAAAGGTGCTCCCCACAATCCAGGAACCATATACAGGGTAAACGATAGTACAAGTATTGACAGTACCATTCTCGGCAGGCTCAATGTATCCATTGGACTATCATTCGGAAACCGAATTTTTCCTAATAAATAGAAACCTAAATATCCGAAGATTATAATCCAAAGTGCTAAAAAGACTTCTCTGTCGAACCAATTCCAATGATATGCCAGATCCACATTGCTCAAAAACTTCAAAGCAAGAGCTAATTCTAAAAATCCGAGTGTGATTTTTACGCTATTCAGCCAACCTCCCGAAGATGGAAGGCTTTTTAAAAGGCTTGGGAACATTGCAAAAAGCGTGAACGGTATTGCTAATGCCAATGCAAAGCCGAGCATCCCAATGGCGGGACCTAAAAGTTCCCCCATTGTTGCAGCCTGTACCAGCAACGTTCCGATAATTGGACCAGTACAGGAAAAGGACACTACGGCTAATGTTGCTGCCATAAAGAAAAGCCCTAGCAAACCTCCTCGATCAGCTTTACGGTCTAACTTGTTCGCTAGCGAGGCAGGCAATGTAAGCTCAAATGCACCGAAAAAGGAAAAGGCAAATACAACTAAAAGAGCGAAGAAAGCAAAATTAAAAATCCCGTTTGTAGATAGACTGTTGAGTGCATCCGCACCGAAAATTAGCGTAATGAAAATACCCAATAGAACGTAAATGAGTATGATAGACAATCCATATATCATTGCTTGGATTACCGCCCTGCGTTTCGTATGACCGCTTTTGGTAAAGAAACTTACCGTTAAGGGCAGCATCGGAAAAATGCAGGGCATCAACAATGCTGCAAAGCCGCCGATAAAACCCGCAATAAAGATTGCCCAAAGGGAACTTTTATCGGTTGTAGCTTCATTCTTTTGCAATGTTACCCCGTTTTCATTAGTTAGCAAAGTTTCTGGCTCTTTGGATGTTGCAATACTTTCCTTCTGAACGGGCTGCTGCTCGGTTATTTCTGTAAACTCCACATCATCATGCGATACGAGGCTGTCTGTCTGCGCATTTGCAGTAACAGCCACCAAACCAAAGATGAATAGTACCGTTAATATTTTTGATATTAATCTCATATTAAATTCTTTATTTTATGGGAATGCTGAACGCCACTTCTTCAGGCGGTAAGCATTGCTTATCGTTACAAACCATATAGGTAAGCGTACCTTTTACCGTAGGCGCATTGCTTGTTAATTTTACCTTTTGCTGGAAAACCACTAATTTTTCATAATAACCCACTTCCATATCAAAAGTCGTGTCGTGTTTGACAATTGGTTTAGCCGCCTGAACCTTTCCGCTTAACTGATAAGCTTTTGACGAATGGAAAGAAAAACTTGTAGGCTGTGGACCGTTTTTAGGAACCGTTTGCGAATAGATATGCCAGCCATCGTTTATTGTTGCCTTAAAGAACAATACAGCTTCTTTATCACTAACGCGTTTAGAAGCATACGACCACTTCACAGGCTTTAGTATTTGTCCGAAAGAGGCGGCACTTGCGAATAAAAATGCCACAAAAAATATTATCTTTTTCATTGTTTTACTAATTATTTTTCTTTTAATAGTTTAGTCACTAGGTCAACCACTTCCTTTGACGAATAGTCAGCTCCGCCAACATGCCTTGCGATGATATTGTTTTGCTTATCTACGATAATAGTAGTAGGGATAGAGCCTGAAAATAACTCACGGGGTATTTCGCCATCGGGAACATAAACTGGCAAATCAAATTTTTTGCTTTTCATCCACTCTTTTGATTTTTCTATTTTTCCGTCCACATCTACCATTAGAAATACGACATCTTTATTGTCCTTAAAAATCTTACGCAGTTCATTAATCGATGGCATTTCGTGAATGCAAGGCGGACACCAAGTAGCCCAAAGATTAATGAAAACGACCTTTCCTTTTAAGGATTTTAACGAAATGGTTTTACCGTTTTCGTCCTTAAACTTTAAATCTGGCGTTTCTTGAGAATTGGTTACTAATTTCTGTTCGATATTTATTTGTTGATTTGCGCTCACAGTTGCATTAATGCCATTTCGATTTATTGATGCGTATGCCCATCCCGTAATTGCTATTAATGGAAGTATGGCTATTTTTTTGATATTCATTTTCATAATACTATTTTTTTATTTTCCCTTCTTTGATTTCTTCAGATGGTTTGATAATGATTTTGTCGGCCAGAGAAAGATTACCAAAAACCTCTGTAATTGTATCTAAACGGATACCTTCCTTTACAGCAATCCGTTTTACTTCGTTGTTATTCAATGTTAGTACATACGTTCCAGATTGGGTGTTTAGAACACTCTTGCTTTGTACCCAGTTAGACACGTTTTTACGTTTTAATTTCAACTTGACCTGCGCATAATCACCTCCCTGCAATTCGCCCGATGTATTATTTACGTCAAACTCAAGTGTTAGCGAGCGATCATGTTGGTCGAGCAATCCAGATGTTCGAGATAGTTTGGCATCAAACGTCTTACCTGGCTGCGAGCTTACGGTAAAAGAAGCAGACATACCGTCATAAACAGATGATGCGTGTTTTTCCGGTAGGGATAAGGTAAGGCGGAGTTTATTACTCTGTGCCATCATAAACAAAGGTGTATTACCTCCTGTTCCGGCTAATGCCCCAACAGAAACATTCCTTTGGGTTATTATGCCATCAAACGGTGCTGTAAGGCGAAGGTACTTTTGTAACTGTGAAGAATGTGCCGTTCCCGCTTTAGAAGCATCAAAAGCAGACTTGGCACTTTCCATCGCACTTTTAGCTCTGTCAAGTTCGATATCCGCAACCGCTCCCGTTGTTTTGGAAGCCGTTACCAATCTGTCATAAGCCTGTTTTGCATACAGGTAATCACTATAAACCTTTTGCTCTGTAGATTTATCAGAAAGATACTGTTGTTGCATTTCAGGAGCTTCGAGTACGGCTAAAAGCTGACCTTTGCGAACTCGATCGCCTCGGTCAACATACATTTGTTTTACAAATCCTGTAACCTTTGCATAGACCGCTACCTGCTCGAAAGGTTTGAGTTCTGCTGGAACGGCTATTTCGTACTCGGGATTGATGACCTGTAGAGGAGCCGTTTTATAGTTTACAGGTTTTGCCTGCTTATTTTGCGTTTGTCCTTTTTCCTGCTCTTTTTGTGAACAAGCGGATAGCAACAATACCATTGATATGGTAAATGCCAGTATGGTTGTTGATTTTTTATTGATTGAAATGCTGTGATACATTGTTTTTGTTTTTAAGTTTATTATATCGTTTGTTTATCGGACTGTTCTGCATAATACCTACTATCTTCATCATCAGGGTCTAACGAAGGACTGATTATTGAAGTCCTCGACATTAGGGAAGAAAAGAAATGCGGAACTAATAACAAGATGGTTACAGTGGAAGCAATCAGCCCCCCGATAACAGCTCTTCCCAAGGGTGCTACTTGTTCGGCTCCATCGCCTAAGCCCATTGCCATTGGTAACATTCCGGCAAGCATCGCCGCTGCTGTCATCAACACTGGTCTTAACCTCGACGAAGCAGCGAGCCTTGCTGCATTAGCAGGCTTAAGTGCCAGTTTTTTTCGATAATGTTCGGCTTGATTAACCAATAATACTGCATTAGAAACCGATACACCAAGCGACATAATAATACCCATATAGGATTGCAGGTTAAGCGTACTACCTGTGAGGAATAGAATGATAAGACTACCGGCAATCACGGCAGGTAATACCGATAGAATAATAAGCGGTACTTTGAACGATTGATAAAAAGCCGACAACATAAGGAATATAGCTATAATTGCCACACCTAAACCTGCCAAAAGACTACCCAAAGTATCATCTAAAAGCTGTAGTGTACCTTCTGTCCAAACAATAGTTCCACGAGGTGGCTCTCCAGCATTTTTGATAGCTTGTTTAACTGCTCGTGAAGCTGTACCTAAATCTTTTCCGTAAAGGTTAGCCACAATGGTAACGTAACGGTTAGGCCCCTTTCTGTTTACTTGTGCAGGAGAAGTAACCCTTCGTATGGTTGCTACATCTTCAAGTACCGGGCGAAGACTTCCAGCTTTCAAGGGAAGTGACCGAAGTCTTTCTTCCGACATAATGCCCTCTGGAATTTGTACTTGTGTTTGAAAAACCAGTCCTGATTTAGGATCAATCCATAGGTTCTTATCCGTAAAGCGTGTAGATGATGTAGCCGTAACAAGGCTACGTGTAATATCCTGCATCGTCAGTCCAAATTGTCCAGCAAGGTCACGGTTTACGTCAATTTCCATTGTTGGATAGGCAATAGGTTCGGCAATACGCACATCCCTCAGATATGGAACTTTTTTTAAATTGGCTTCAATTTTTGATGCATGGGCAAAAGCACCTTTTATCTGATTGGCTCCAACTTTAACTTCAATAGGCGTCATCGCTCCTTGACCCATAATCTTTTCGGTCAGTTCCATTGGTTCGAAATTAAATGCGACTTCGGGGTACTTCTCTATAATCTTTTTACGGACTTTCTCTTTGAATTCTTCCATTGATCCATCATACACTTCTTTATTGACAGATATTTGCAGTATAGCTTCGTGAGAAGAATTACTGAAAAGGAATATCGGATTTATCGGAGACCCTGCGGGGTGCATACCTACAAATGCAGAGGTAATATTTAAACCGTTGTCAGGCAGTTCTGCTTTGATATCTCCTGTAATATCTTTAACAATCTGTTCTGTTTTTTCTATTCTGCTTCCCTGTGGAGCCTGTATGCGTATCTGAAAATCTCCATTATTGGAAACTGGCATTACATCAGTGCCAACAACTGTTAATAAAACGCCAGCAATTACACTCGCTACCAGCACATACACAACAAAAAGTGGGATAGCCTTGGTTGACCATTTACGCATCCTGTAAGAATAGTTTACCCGGAATTTTTCAAAAAAAGCTCGCTTTCTTGGAGTATTGGCTGCTGTGTTGTGCTTGTTCTTCATCATCCAGTTGGCCAGTATCGGTACAAAGGTCTGTGAAGCCAAAAAGGATGCAATCATTGCAAAGGCAACCGCCATCGACAGAGGCATAAACATATCTCTAGGAATGCCTGTCATAATGAAAGCAGGGGTCAATACAGCAAGAATACATAGTAAGATCAATAATTTCGGTATAGAAATTTCGATTAAAGCATCTATAATTGCCCGTTGCTTGGGTTTACCCATTTCCATATGTTGGTGGATATTCTCTATGGTTACTGTGGCTTCATCAACGAGAATACCGATGGAAAGAGCAAGACCACTCAATGTCATGATATTTATGGTTTGCCCTAAGAGATATAAAACAGTAACTGCTGTAAGAATGGCAATTGGAATAGTCAATACCACAATGATAGCTCCACGTGTGTCTCCCAAGAACAATAGTATGACCAATCCCGTGAAAACAGCTCCTAAAATACCTTCGTGTATAAGGTTGGAAAGGGAACGTTCGATATAATTTGATTGGTCAAATTCATAACTGACTTTTACATCTTCAGGTAATTGGTCTTTCAGCATCGGAATGGCAGCTTTTAGGTTCTCCACGGCATCCAATGTGGAGGCATCTGCTTTTTTGATAATAGGCAGGTAAACAGAACGTTTTCCGTTTATCAAAGCGTAGCCTACTGTTTGATCTGCTCCGTCCTCCACACGGGCTACATCGCCAACATATATAGTACGGTTGTCGCTTGTTTTTACAGGGGTCTTCAATAGTTCTGCAGGTCCTTTAGCGATAGAGTTTATAGGAGCCATCAAGTTTTCATCTCCTATGCGAATACTTCCAGCAGGAGATGGAAGACTATTTTTAGTGATGGCAACGGTAATATCTTCGGGGCTTAATCCATTGGCTTGCATTGCGTCAGGATCGATATTGATCACAATGGAACGTACATTTCCGCCAAAAGGAGCGGGAGAAGTAATGCCTGGGATTTGTACGAACATTGGTCTGATTTTGGTCAATGCCAATGTCTGTATTTCATTTACGGAACGCTGGTCGCTTTCAAAAACAAGGTTACCTACTGGAAGCGAACTACCGTCAAATCTTACTACCATAGGTGGAACTGCTCCGGGCGGTAGGAAACCCATTGCCCTTGAGACCGATGTTGATACCTCTCCAGCAGCTTGTGCCATATCCGTTCCGGGATAAAAGGTCAGCTTCATCAGGGTTAGCCCCTGTACGCTTTTAAAATCAATGTTTTTTACTCCACTCACAAAAAGAAGTACCTTTTGGAACTCGTTAGCCATAAACCCGTCCATATAAGCTGGGGACAGTCCACCGTAAGGCATAGCAACATACATCGCAGGCAATTCCACTTCGGGAAAAATGTCTACGTTTATTTTTTTTACGGTATTATAGGAAAAGAAAGCTATTGCTAGTACGACAACCATAATCGCAATTGGTTTTCTTAACGCAAATCTTATAATGTTCATATACGATTATTTAAAGGTTGTTGAATAAAAAGTCGAAATCTGCAGTTAGCTCCGCTTCATAAGCTAGCAATCCCCAATATTCACGGGAAGCCTCGATATGTACATTCTCTGCCTGTTCAAGCAAAATGCGTATCTGTAAAAGTTCGCTTAGCGTAATTAAACCGCTTTTGTACCTTGCGAGGTACATATTGTACGCATCTTGCGACTGCTGTACGGCCAGCTTCGTTTTCTGAAGCTGTTGGTATTGCTGAACAATTTTTGCCTGCGAAGCAGATAAATCTGCTTGCATTGCCAGCTGGTACTGTGATTGAAGTAGCTTCGTACTTTCGGCTTCTTTAAACAGTTGTTCGCCTTTCATCCGGTTAGTATGCAGATTAGTCAAATTCCAGGTAATGCCGACACCTGCCAAAAAATTATTGGTGGTATTGCTGAACCCGTCTTTCCATGCTCCCGATACGTTTCCGTTAGGGCTGATGCCAGTGCCCCGATAAGCATAACCACCCAGCAAGTTGATCGAAGGCAGAGAAGCTCTTTTTTGTGCCTCACCACTTAAAGTATAATACTCCGACTGCTTGTCTAGCGCATCTAATATGGGGTGCGAAGGATTAATGGTATTTAATTTATTTAAACCATTTTCTGTGGGATTACCGAAACGGTCGATTGATGCTGTGAAATCTATGGTATCATTGGCATACAACTCCAATAGTTTAATATAAGAAGCATTTTTAAAGCCATACCATTTGTCATGCTCGCCCATTGCCTGCACATACGATGATGAAGCAAGCAAGCTGTCTGCCGCAGGTCTTAGGCCTGATGCTGACAATCCCGAAGTTATTTTCCGGATGTCGTCAAGACGTTCGGCATTCTTTTGGGTCCATTGCAGCTTAGCATTATTGTAAAGAAGAATGATGTACCTTTCAGATAATGTCTTTTTTAGGTTGAGCAGGTAAGCATCTTTATCGCTGACCGATTTGTTATATAAAGCACCCGCAGCCTCGTTCTGCTTACGGAGCTTTCCGAAAGAGAACATTTCAAAATTCACAATAGCGGAGCCAAAGGTATTGGCTGCGGTAGAACTACCATCTAATGGTACTGGGCCATTTACGTTAAAAAAACCAGGCTGTGGGAAAAAACCACCTGCACTACCTTCGTAAGTTCCATAAGTATTTTGTGCCTGTGCGTTAATTTGGGGAAGCATATTGCCCTTAACTGCCCGTTGGTTGAATTTTGCGGCATCAATCTCCGATGTTTTTGCACTAATACCCGGATAATTTTCTTCAACTTTAGGCCACAAACTGCCTAAGGTGTGTTCCTTGTGTTGCTGCGCATATAGCGGAAAAGCAACAACAACGGCTAGCCACAACAAAGTGACCGCCATAATATGTTTTATCATATTGATGTACGATTTTTAAAAGCCGTCATGACGACTTCAGTTTATTTTTTAAAAAGGGAAAAAATAGAAATACATCCTAAATGAGACATTGCGTTCAAATTAGGAAAAGAAACTAAAGGGAGAAATGAATGAGAAGTTTTCGGTATTCTAAAAAGATAGAGATAGAATTACGAATTTTTCCACTACCACCATAAAGTGGGTGTTTAGTTTCTTTTCTTTCTTGGCGGATACCAAAAAAGAAAATAGTAGTAACTGCAAGAAGAATTACTGGTAATAAATCGTGAGGACTATACGATGATTTATGATCAATTTGGCTATCGACAAAATCAATCTGTGAACATTTTTCAAATGTATTTACAGATAAATTATGGTTGCCTTTAGGTATACCTTGTTCAGTTTTTGGAGGGAAACCAGCAAGTGTTTTAATACTAGCCTTAACTGAGCAAGATGAAAGAAACATCACAAGAAATGCAGCGAATACAAAAAGGTATCGCTGAAAACTTTTTAGACTATGTGATATTTTATTATCCATCAATATGCTAAAATACTTTAATTAAACTAACAATCCAAACGAAAGCCTGTGTTTTAATATTTTTTAACATCCACTACTATTTTAATTTGACGCTTTAGATAGTTTAAATTACCTGGTTAATTCATTCTTTTGTTCTGTCCACTCGTTAATACCACCTAAATAAATACTTAGGTTTTTAATTCCGTTTCTTCTCAATATAGAGTATGCCATTGCAGCTCGCACTCCGCTTTGGCAATGAACAATGACAGGCTTATCTTTACTGATTTTTTGAATATTTTTTTCTAATGAAGTAAGAACAATATTTTCTACACCTTTGATATGTCCGTTGTCGTATTCGCTTTCGGTTCGCACATCTATGATTTGAACATCTTTCTTGTTCAAGTGCTTTTTCAGTTCCTCAATGTTAACGAGATCGGATTTTTCCAGTGCCACATTCATCTTATTTAAGCTGATCACAAACCCGTAGATGTTGTCCATCCCGATACGCATCATCTTACGTGTCAGATCCTCCATGTGGTTTTCATCAGTTATCAATACAATTTGATGTTGATAATCTATCAAAGAACCTACCCAAGTGGAAAATGATTTTCCGTTTTCTATATGCAGGCTTCCCGGAATGTGAGCTTTGGCAATCTCGTTTTTATTGCGGGTATCAATAATCAGTAATTTGTTATCTATTGCTTTTTGAAAAGAGGTCGGGTTAAGTGTTGGATGAATAGGAACCTGTATCAGCAACGGTCGATCTACTTTATTCAAGTGCTTCATCATAGCAAAATATTTTGGTGGTGTTGGCTGCCCGTTCAAGATGTAGTGCACAAACCCCTTTTCATCATTTTTAAATTGGAATGCTTTGCTGTTCTGCTTTTCTTCCCTTAGTGTAGAATGAGGAATGGTACTTAGGCTCTTACCGCAGAATGATCCAGCCCCGTGTCCAGCCCATATCTCCAAATCATCAGGCAATTTTGAAAACTTCTGTATGGAAGCATAAAGCTGTTTTGCGCCAAGCTCCTGTGAGCCTTCTTGCCCAGCTGCTTTTTCCAGTAGGTCAGGACGACCAACATCGCCCACGAAAATAAAATCTCCCGTAATGGCTCTTTGTGGTGTTACAGGAACTTTCGTATCTCTTACCAAAAAAGTGATGCTTTCAGGTGTATGTCCGGGTGTGTGCATTACGCTAATTTCTACCTGTCCAATGAAGATTATACTGCCTTCCTTCAATCCCGTATGTGGAAATTGATATTGCCAATCTGTTCCTCCCTCATCAGATAGTAACAACTCTGCACCTGTGGCAGCAGCCAATTCACGGGAGCCACTTAAAAAATCTGCATGGATGTGCGTTTCAGTTGCTTTAATTATTTTGAGATTGTTAATTTTGGCAATTTCCAAATAGGTATCTATGTCGCGTTTGGGGTCAATAACAATAGCTTCTTTGGTATTCAGATCACCGATGACAAAACTTGCCTGTGCAAGTGTTTCATCATATACCCGCTCAAAAAAATAGCTTTGGGCTTGTAATTTATTTCCGTGAAAGAACAAGATTATAAATACAACCATAATAGTCGTAAACTTTCCTTTGATTAGCATAATCAACATTATTTAGAAATTCTTAACTCGCAAAGTTAGGCTATCTGTTTTCATTACACTGTAACTTTTGTTACATTGGTGGAATTGATGTTTTGTTATTCTTCTTTTTTAGTTGATAGGTAAAATTGAGATAGAGATTATTTTCATGCAGTTTTGTTGTACTATTCAAAGGTAAGCGAGTAATGTGCATATAACCAATGTCAAATTTTACATTTGGTACAAGTTTGTATTCGATATTCAGCCCTAAACGATCGTGATCAAAGAAATGATGGTATGTTGTGCCAGAAAGATTAAAAAGCAATTCGTCAAAAACACCAATCTTTAGTCTTCCAGTAAAGTCGTAGCGAAAGCCAAAACGGTTTCGAAGCCGGATGATGTCTGCTTGATTGTTGTCAAATATTCGATATTCGGCAGCTGACCTATCTACTATATAAAATTTTTTCAGTATCTCGTGTTGTAATTCAACTGCCGCCGAAAAACGAATTTCACTGCTTGGTATAGTAGTTTCGTCTAAATGTTTTTGAATAATCTTGTAGTTCTTAAAATAAGCTAAGGGAGATAAGGAAAATTTCACATCTTGACTGTGTTGATAATGTAACCAATTCCTGAAAGCAAACATCAAGTTTTCACCTAACATATTCTCGTTTTCAAAGCCGTTTTGTCTCCTGTGCTGAAGCTCGTTATCTATTTTAAATTTTTCGCCGACTGGAATGCTCAAGGTACCTCGAAACCAAGCGTTGTAATGATCTTGTGCCTGTAAAGTTTGAGCAATAGATATCCATATCGCTGTTACCAGCAATCTTTTAAACCAATACATAAACGTTAATTAATGAGGTAGCTTATTTCTAAAATAACCATACACCCATGTGCCAACAATCGCAAAGAATAAAGTTATAATCATCACAGTCACTCCAGTTCCAATTTGTGCGAAAATAGATCCAGGACACGCACCTGTAATAGCCCAGCCTAAACCAAAAATAAGTCCACCAATGATCTGACCTTTATTAAATTTCTTATCATGAAACTCTATTTTTTCGCCATAAATGGTTTTTATATTAAGTTTTTTAATCATAAATACCGAAATTGCACCAACTATAACAGCACTACCAATAACACCGTACATATGAAAAGATTGAAAACGAAACATTTCTTGTATGCGGTACCAACTGATTATTTCGGCTTTTATAAATACTATTCCGAATAATAAACCTACTATTAAGTATTTGATATTGTGGTACCATTTGTGCTCTAAATGGCTTTCATTTATGCATACTGTGTCTAATGAGCGGGTTTCGAAATCTTTGTTTTTATCTATATTTTTCATTTGTATTATAATTTAAAGAGAGAGAATTATTGGAAGTATAATGTTTGCCATAATTAATCCGCCAATAAAAAAGCAGCAAGTAGCAATTAGCGATGGCAATTGCAGATTTGATAATCCAGAAATTGCATGTCCACTTGTGCAGCCACCTGCATAACGAGAACCAAAACCTATCATAAAACCACCGACAACCATCATTAAAAATCCTTTTATTGTAAAGAGATTTTCCCAAGAAAAAATTTCTTGTGGCAACATTCCGTTGATATTTTTTATACCGTAGCTTGCTAATTCAGTTCTCAAATTCTCATTAATGATTATAGGGTTTGGATTGGCTAAAAAACTAAAAGCGATTACACCTCCAATTAGTATTCCAACTACAAAAAATATATTCCAAATTTCTTTTTTCCAATCATATTTAAAAAAAGAAATATTAGCTGGCAAACAAGCTGCACAAGCATGACGTAAATTGGCACTAATGCCAAAATTTTTATTTCCTAAAATTAATAATGCTGGTACTGTAAGCCCCACTAACGGACCGGCTACGTACCAAGGCCAGGGTTGTTTCAAAAATTCTAACATTTATTTTTATATATTTTCGTTAATTAATCTTTCCAATTCGTTTAAGGGGACTATGCCCGACTGACGCCAAAGCTGTTTACCATTTTTAAATAATAATAAGTGGGTACACTTCGTACTTTATGTGTTGTTGCTGCTTGAGGTTAATTGTCAACATCAATATTAATAATGCTTGCATCATCTCCTACATATTTCTTTTGAAGCTGCAGAATAAAAAATCTTGAGTTGTATCGAAAGGTGTCGTATGGCTTTCTGAAATGCAAAGGATTTTGTCGAAGCCATTTTCAAGTGTTTTGGTTAAACTTTGTTCAGAATATTGTTCGATTTCAAGACCACTGCATTTTGTTGGTCCGCTTTCGGAAAAAGTTCCAATCATCATGAAGCCAGTTACAGACATCCTTGCTATGTGCAAATATTTTTCAATTTGTTCTGTTGTTGTTAGGAAGTGAAATGCTGCTCTATCATGCCAAATATCATATTGTGTATTGGGTTGAAATTCTGTAATATCACTAACTATCCAATTTACTTTTTTAGCTTTGTCTCCTAAGCGATTTTTAGCTTTTTCAAGTGCTTTTGCTGATATATCAAGAACACTAATGTTCTCATACCCCTGATTAAGTAAATGGTCAACTAATTTGCTGTCGCCACCTCCTATATCAATAATTTTTGCCTGTTTCTCCAATCTGAACGAAGAAATAAAATCAAGAGATGTTTTAGGCATTTCCTGTGTCCAGCTTACCTGGTTAGGGTTTTTAGTTTCGTAAACGTTTTCCCAATGCTGTTTTTTGTTATTTGTATCCATAATCACTAAATCTTTAATTTCCAACATTAAATTTGTTTAACTAACATACTTCTTCATAGGCTGTATTCTCCAATTTTTTGTTGTTTTTTGATATAGATGTATTGCAAGCCGAAACACCATAACATCCTATATTAAGTATAGGCATTAAAGAAAATAATCCACCCATTACCACAAACCACCATTCTTTTGACTGAATACCCTGTGCTATCACGAAAATGCCTAATGCCAATCGCAATACACGCATAAAATTCCAAGTTCTTAGATAGTTTTTCATAATCAATTTATTTTTCCAATAGCACAGCTCACATACGATTTTGCTTTTTTTAATAGGTCATTATTTCCTTTTTCGGGATAACCCATTTTTGAAAGAGCATTTATAAGAAATATTTTTTCAACCGTAGCATCAATAGTTACGGTTTCGGTGTCTTTGTCAATACTTACATTTTCAACACCATTTATTTTCATTAAAGCGGTTTTTATGCTGTTCATACAGCCACCACATTTAATGTTTTCTACTGCTATATTGTGTATCATCTTATTTTCTTTCTAAAAGTGCTAATGCCAAATGGCAAATACAAGGGGCAAAAACTAATGAATGATGTAAGCACAAATACTACTGCTAATATGCCTAATATGATTGCCAATGTTCCTGAAATGACATTTGTAAAGTACAAAACACCTATAACTACAGCAACTAGTATTCTGATTACTTTATCGACTGTTCCCATGTTCTTTTTCATTTCTCTATTTTTTTATGAGGTTAATAAACACTTCCGAGTTGGCTCTTGAAGGAATGCTGTTATAACATTCATCCATTGTTTTGATGAAATAATGCGGTTCAAAAACAGGTTTGTATTCGCAAGGGCAACCTCCAAAAGGTGGAAACGGTTGGTTAAATTGTTTGTCGAATAGCACACCTATTATTTTACCGTTTCCGTTGAGTATTGAAGCTGTTTTTTTTGAATATTCAATTCTTCTAGCAGGTGGAATGGCACAAAAAAATGTTTGCTCAATGATCAAATCGTAACTACCCTGATGATTGAAAAAGTCTTCGCACAAAACGTTTATCTGTGTTTTGTCAGCAAACTTTTCTTTTAACGCTTCAACTGCTTTTGGTGCAATATCTATTAGTGTAATGTTCGTAAATCCATTCGCTATCAAAAATTCTGCTTCATAGGCATTGCCACAACCCGGAATAAGAATAGCTGCATTTTTATCATGGTATTGTGTCATATACTCCGTAATAGCGGGCGAAGCCTGTCCCATATCCCATCCTGTTTCATTTTTCTGCCACCGTTCATTCCAATAGTTTTGGTCAAGTGGGTTTTCGCATTGTGTTACGCAACAGGCTATATTATTTTCTTCTTTACTCATTTATCAACTGATTTACATTTTCCCAAGTGCCACCGTTTATAACATTCTGAAAACCGCTCTGCTCCAAAATACTTTTTGCCTGTCCGCTTCTATTTCCACTTCTGCAAAAAACAACGATATTTTTCTTGCCCTTGAATTTTGGTAATTCCATTGGTACTTTATCCAATGGAATATTTACCGCTCCTTTTGCACTGCCTGCCGAAAACTCGTCAGGTGTGCGAACATCTACTAAAAACGCACCGTCTTTTATAGCTTCTGATAATTGACTGTTATCTGTTTTGCCAAATATTGCTGAAAAAAGTCCCATAGTTTTAAATTTTAAGCTTTTGTACAAGATGTTTCATTACATCCAATTGTTTTACCATTTTCTGCTAACCACTCTTTCATTCCTCCAGAAAAGTTTTTCACGTTTTTAAAGCCGTTTTTGGCAAGGATCGAATAGGCAATGGCTGATCGGTCGCCTGCCTGACAATGTATAACCACCTGTTTGTCTTTGCTGATTTTACCCAAGTTGTCCATTAATGTTCCAACAAAAACGTTTTCTGCACCTTGAACGTGTCCTGCTTCATATTCCGATGCACCACGAACATCTACTATCTGCACATTATCCTTTCCTATCTGGGTTTTAAATTCTTCCAAAGAAATGACATCTGAAGTATGGAGCTCAATTCCTGTAGCATTTACATCCGAAATGTATCCGAAAATGTTGTCCAAGCCGATACGCATCAATTTACGGGTCAAATCTTCCATCTGACTGTCTTCGGCTACCAAAATAAACTGCTCTTGGTAATTCAATAACCAACCGCACCAAGTAGCGAAAGAATTATTACCCTGAATGTTTAGCGAATTAGGAATAAAACCTTTGGCAAATTCTACTTTATTGCGGGTATCTATTACCTTCATGCCTTTTTCATAGGCAGAAATAAACTGCTCTTTGGTTAGCTCTGGATGTTTCGGAACATCTATAAGTAACGGACGATCAACTTTGTTTAAGTGCTTCATCATCGCAAAGTATTTCGGTGGTTCAGGCTGGTCGGCTAAAAGGTAGTCGATGAACCCTTTTTCATTTTCGCTGTATTGAAGCGCCCAGTTTCTAATTTTCTCATAGCCAACTGTAGAACTTGCTACGGCTCCTAAAGCCTTGCCACAAGCAGAACCTGCGCCATGTCCCGACCATACCTGCACATATTCTGGAAGTGCCGCAAACTTTTTCAAGGACTGGAACATTTGTTTGGCTCCATCTTCTTTTGTACCAGCAAGTCCAGCAGCTTTTTCGAGTAAGTCAGGACGGCCTATATCACCCACAAAAACAAAATCACCTGTTAGTACTATAACGGGCTTATCTGTCGCCGGATGATCAGTTAATAGAAAGCTTATACTTTCTGGCGTATGGCCTGGTGTATGTATTACTTCTAATGTGAGGTTGCCCACTCTGATAATATCCCCTTCTTTTAGCCCTTTGTGAGGGAACTGGTATTGCCAATCTTCGCCTCCTTCGTCTGAAAGGTACATTGTTGCGTTTGTTACTGCTGCAAGTTCCCTTGAACCACAAAGAAAGTCTGCATGAATGTGAGTTTCAGCTATGTGTGTAATACGGAGGTTATTTTGTTTTGCGATGTCGATGTATATATCAATATCACGTTGCGCGTCAATTACTATGGCTTCTCCAGTTTTTTGACAGCCAATAACATAACTGCCTTGTGCTAAACTTTTATCATAAACGTGTTGAAAAAACATATTCTTTAGTTTTATAGTTATTATTCTTTTTAATACTGCAAATTTGAACTAATTTTTCCGTCTGTACAGCTACTTTGGTTACACAAGAAAAATAATTTCAGGCGATACAACCTAAATAGCTAAGCTGTGCCTTTTAAAATTTTGTTCCAATACAACCATGGTAATACCTTTATTTTTAGTAACCACATTGTCCAACGCGGTTTTGCTTGGTCAAATGGGAATGTCATTTTGGGTTTGTTGTTATAGTCAAACTCTGCCAGCATTAATTTTCCGTATTGTGTAGGTATTGGGCAAGCACTGTAGCCATCATATTGAGCGGTTACTGGTTGTTTATCCATTACTTCTAATAAGTTCGTAACTACAACTGGCGCTTGTTTGCGTATTGCCGCTCCGGTTTTACTGCAGGGTGCATTGGTACAGTCTCCTAAAGCAAAAACATTGGGAAACCTTGAATGCTGCATTGTGTTCTTATTCACCTCTACATAACCATAAGGATTTGAAGCATCTGCTAAGGGGCTTTTTTTAATAAAATCTGGCGCAGATTGGGGAGGTACTGCATGGCATAAATTAAATGAAAGTGTAACTTTATTTGCTAAATCAGCTTGTGATGCCTCGTTAATACTATAACAACTAGCTGTAGTTTCTGATAATGACTGCTTTATTGTACTTGGACTGCTTTTGGTTTCAAACTCGATCGTTTTACTATTAGCATCAATTCCAATTGTATTAGCACTATAATGTACTTTAATATTACCTTTCTTTAATACTTCTTCTAATGTTACTTTATATTCAGGCACACCAAATATAACCGTTGCCCCAGAAATATAATGTATGTCACATTGATCTAAAATACCTTTCTTACGCCAATAGTCTACAGCCAGATACATGATTTTATGTGGGGCACCACCACATTTAATAGGCGTGGATGGGTTAGTAAAAACGGCTATCCCACCTTTGAAATTTTTAATCATTTCCCAGGTATATGGAGCTGAACTAAAATTATAATTACTGCTTACATTGTTTTTACCTAAAGTATCCTTTAATCCTTTTATTTTATTCCAATCTAATTGGATACCCGGACAAACAATTAAATAATCGTATAAAATTTCTTTTCCAGAACTGCAAATTACTTTGTTGGAAGTAGGATTAAATTCAGCAACTGCCTCTTTTATCCATGTCGCATTTTTTGGAATAAACTCCTTTTCATTACGGATAGTCTTTTTAATATCAAAAATTCCTGCACCAACTAATGTCCATGCAGGTTGATAATAATGATTTTCTGAGGGTTCGATAATACCAATATTTAATCCCTTTCTTTTGCGAAGTAATTGTGATGCAACAGATAATCCGGCATTTCCACCGCCAACGATAAGTATTTGATAATGCTTTTCCATATTATTATGATTTTAGTGTAATAAAGTTTCTTTTATGATAATGTAAATACCCATAAGTAGCACAAACCAGCCGAAAGCAGGCTTTAGTTTTTTACCATCTATTTTTTTAGAGAGATAGCTTCCGATAAGCACTCCCGTAATGGCTAGAGCTAAAATTTTGAAAAGAAATATCCAGTCTATTGTATAATGTGTAACGGAAATGACAAAGCCAAAAAGTGAATTAAGAGCAATGATAACTAGCGAAGTACCTATTGCTTTTTTAAATTCTAAACGCAATAAATTGACTAGGGCAGGAATGATTAAAAAGCCTCCGCCAGCGCCGATTAATCCGGTAACAAAGCCCACAAATATTCCCTGAATAACGATTAATAATGTACTTGCGGCGGGCGTGTCGGTAGGTAAACAATCTTCTCCTTTACATTTTTTTATCATGCTGTATGAAGCGAAAATCATCAGTACAGCAAAAAGCAACATCAAAAGAATGTTTTTGGTAACGGTAAAAGCTGCAATACTGAAAACTTCTTCAGGAATAGCAGGAACGATATAAGCTCTTGTTAGAAAAACGGCTACAATTGATGGAATACCAAAAATAATAGCTGTTTTGATGTTTACCAATCCTTTTTTGAAATAAGAAAAAGAGCCGACGACGCTTGTGGAGCCAACTATAAAAAGAGAATAAGCTGTAGCTAATAATGCATCAAGACCAAATAGATAAACAAGAACTGGAACAGTAAGGATGCTGCCTCCGCCGCCTATTAACCCTAAAGAGATACCTATAAAAATTGATGCTATATACCCTGTTATGTCCATAGATTTTTAAATTGTTACAACAAATTTGCATCAATTCAAAAACCTGCACAGCTACTTTTGTTACATAAGGGTTATTTTATTTCTACCTAGCCTAACCTTACCTATTTCTTCTAACTGTTTGAGTAACCTTGACACCACTACACGGGCAGTCCCAAGTTCATTAGCTAATTGTTCGTGGGTGATGTGCAGAATATTATTTTCAGTAAGTTCACGCTTTTTAATCAACAAATTCAATAAACGTTCATCTATTTTCTTAAAAGTGATGGCATTAACAATTTCCAATAATTCTTCAAAACGTTTATGGTATAAACGAAAAATATAATCTAGCCATTGCGGATATTCCTTGATGAATAAGGATACTTTATCCATGGGCAAAAAAAGTATTTCCGCATCTTCTTCCACTTCAGCTTTTACCTTACTTGTTTCATTGTGCATACCGCCTAAGAAAGACATGATACAGCTTTCACCAGCTTTGATATAGTAAAGCAAAATTTCTCTACCATCTTCTTCTGTCCGGATTACTTTCAGCGTACCTTTGGTTACAATTGGAATAGAACGGATGGAAGCATTTTCATCTAGTATAACACTTCCTGCTTCATATTCTTTTCTTATGCTATATTCATAAAGTTTGCCTATCAATTCAGGAGAGGTCTTAAATTCTGTTATTTGTTCTAATGGTTCCGTCTGCATTTGTTTAAGGCTTACTAATTAATAATATTTGTTGTTGCGGTGTTGATTTATTCTGTAATAGAAAAACGTAACCTACAAACTTACGTTATCTTCCTTTAATACTTTGTGACTTTTGTTACAAAGTTAATAGTTTCATCCCTTTTGTATCAAATGCTGCAAGTCGGGATCATTTTTAATTCGTTCCATTTCGTTTTCAACAATACTAAGAATATCTGATTTTATTTGACGGTAATTGCTTTCAATTTCTTGTTTCATTTTGTCCTCTCCTTGGTCATTGACAAAGGATAGGATTTCTGGTATCTTCTGATAGACTTTAGTTTCTGTGGCTACCTTTTCATTATCCACTACAATTTCAGCGTGGAAAATCTTTTGTTCGATACGCTCATCAAAATTATCCGAAACGGAACCCACAAACATACCCTGTGTAAGTGTTGAAATTTTGGAAGCCGGAATAAGGCTATCTAACTGTGTTGAAATAGAGGTAGATTTATCATTCCTGTTAATCGTCATACTCTGGCGTTTCTGTAAAACCTTCCCGAAACGTTCCGAAAGGCTTTTTGCCGTTTCACCAACTACCTGTCCACTGAAAATATTACCAACGGTATTTTGTATAACCTTAGCTTCTTTATCTCCGTAATCACGGATAAGCTGGGAAAAATCTTGAAAACCTAAGCACACGGCTACCTTATTACTTCTCGCCGTTGCAATCAAATTATCCAATCCCCTGAAGTAAATAGTGGGTAGCTCATCAATGATAACAGAACTCTTCAATTGTCCTTTTTTGTTGATGAGCTTTACAATTCTTGAATTATACAATCCCAACGCTGCTGAATAAATATTTTGACGGTCGGGATTATTACCAACACATAAAATTTTTGGCTCTTTTGGATTGTTGATGTCTAAAGAAAAATCATCGCCAGTCATTACCCAGTACAACTGCGGGCTAATCATTCTTGACAACGGAATTTTTGCAGATGCGATTTGTCCCTGTAATTGGTCTTGTGCTCCGCCTTGCCACGCATCCATAAAAGGCGATAAGTAATTTTCCAAATCAGGATATGAAGTTAAAATCGTGAATACGTCCGAATACTTTTTATTAAGCAATTCAATGGCGTGTGGGAAAGTACAATACTTACCGTCCTCATAGATTTTCAGATACCAAATAATGGCAGCCAATAAAATGATTGGACTTTCTACGAAAAAATCCCCTTGTTTCTGTATCCAGCTTCGATTGAGGTTCAACATTATGGTATAAGCCGCTTCGTAAGCATCTGAAATGTCCGTCATAAAATCGGGATTGAGTGGATTACAGCGGTGGCTTTTGCGTGGGTCATCGAAATTTATCACATAAAATTTCGGCTGTATCTTGTACTTATCCCTGTGCTTCAGCAAATGGTTATAGGCAATGGTAGAGAGATCGTCAAACTTGAAATCGTAGATGTACATTGAAAAGCCTTTCTCAATCTGCTGTTTGATGTAATTGTTGACGATGGCATAGGATTTACCAGAACCTGGCGTTCCTAAAACAATCGTTGCTCTGAAAGGATTGACGATGTTAATCCAACCGTCATTCCACTTGTTTTTATAATAAAACTTTGTGGGAAGATTGACAGAATATTCGTTTTCCATCAGCTTGGTTTCCTGCTGAAAACTCTCATTTTCATTATTGAAAACATCATCCATCAAATTGGTGCGAAGCAATCGGCTCATCCAAACTCCGGCTACCATTAAAGCAACATAACCTAAACCTGTGGTAAGAATATAAAGAAATGTAGCAGTAATTAGAGGTAACTTTAATAACGGAAAGTTCAGAAAGAACAACACAAAGCCAATGCCCAAAGCCACGTAAATTTTAGACCAGGTTATCTTCTCATTCTTTACGCCTTTCGTTCCTAAACAACTTAAAGCAAGCAATACCAAAGCAAAGGTTTTAGTATATAAGGTATGTGAAAACAAACCTGCTGTTTTATCGAAGTTGCCTAATATTTTGTTGATTACTTCCAACGTCCAGCCACGTTCCATAAAGAAACCGTAGCAGAACCAATAAAGGTGCATCAGTACCAAAAGAATACTTACTGCCCTCATAAAAGCCATTATTTTGGCTAAACCTCTTAAATCGTCTTCTCCCTGCATTATTTAAGTTTTAATGTTCGGGCGTGAATTTAAAGGCTTTTGCTATCGGCTCTTAAAATGTGGAAGTTATTGGCGGTATTTGGCGGTATTTGACTAACATGTTTATTACTGACTTCTTTTGCGTTTACGCTTCTTCTTCATTTTATTAGCAAAATCTTGTTCCTCATAATCTTCGCCCTGTGCTTCGTGAAGCAAACCTCCTAATGCTTCAATCAAACCGTCTTCGTGTTTTTCAATAGTATTTAGGAAGTCGAACAAGTGATGAGGTTTTTCCGCAAAAAGATCTGCATCATTTGGTCTTGATATTTTCGATTGTAATTCAACTGGCTCTTTTATCCCAGATTTGATATTATTATTCGAATAATCATTAAAGGTATTGGCAGAAAGTTCCTTGCCCAAACGTGAACCGTTCCAAACCGTTTTAGAATTGTGGTCTATAAAAGTTATACCATAAATTCGACCTGTGTCATTTCTACGAACCACAACGTTAATGCCCTGTTCGCTCAACTGATTTTTAAAAGCCTGTTCGTTATTTGTAGATTGCAGGGCAAAGGTAACGGCAGCTTTAATGGTTGGTTTTGTCGGGTGGTTTTTTAAAACCTCTTTGCTTTTGGCAAAATGCAATTCCAAAGCTGGAAGCCCTGCGTTTTTTCCGAATAAGGAAGCCTTGAATGGATGTCCGGCTCTTTCGCCTTTCTCATTTAACGGGATGTACAATAAACCCTGTCGTACCTGTCCCCGCAATTCGCCTTCCACTTTTTCGGTGGTAATATTAAACAGGGAAAGCAAAGCATTGTATTCGCCCAAAGTCTGAAATTTATAATAATTCGGTAGATGTCGAACCACTGAAGCTATCTGACTTTTTACATCTCCAGCTTTGTAATTTACAGGACAGAAAATCTTATCGTTCTGTTTATGTTCCTTATCCGTTGCAGGGATCAACCCGTGTTTTCTTTCCAGTTCACGGCAAATATTCATAGACCGCATTTTTTCGAATTTGTCCGAAATCTTTTTGCCCTCTTCGTCCACGCAAACCGATACGATATGAATGTGACTGCGGTCAATATCGGTATGTTTAAATACCACAAAAGGCTGTTCGCCGTAACCCATTTCCCGCATATACTGCTCTGCCATTACCCGATATTTATCATCGCTTACCTTATCTTTCGGGTCAGGATTGAGCGAAATATGCAACGTATGTTTTTCTGTATTTCGGTTCGCTATCAAATAAGGCGCAAAAGATTGGGCTAATTGTGCCACGGAATAATGCCCGTTAGCAGTTTCAATCATCTTATTGGCAAACAAAATTTTTCCATTTTCATTCTCCACTTTGAGCTGATTGTATGCCAATGCTCCGTATACATTTCCACTTCTGCCGATTTTTGCTATCATTTCTAAGACTATTTTTTCAAATGTTTTGCCTCAAATTCTTCAGTTATCTGAATGATTTTTTGGCATAGCATCGCCATTTCAGCCGTCTGTTTTTCTAATTTGTAAAGGAACGCTGCGGCTTTTTTCTCGGAAAAATTCTTGTACAATAGTTTTACAATCTGGTTATAATTTACTCCTACGGAGCGAAATTGACTGTGAAACGAGGTCAATCGCATATAAAAATCAACCGTTCCCTTGTCAATTTTAACCGATTTCATTTCCTTACTGAACAGCAGGGAAATGATAAACTTTGCTTTATTGGGCATTCCCGATGCTTCAAAAAGCGATAAAAGTTTGGCATTTTCTTCGTCTGTAAGACGGAAAACGTGGCGGTGGATGCTTGGATCGGTTTTCGGTGTCCGTCCGCCCTTATTCTGTTTTTTGTTACTGTTCTCGTTCATCACTAATCCATTTTTAATCCACACAAAACCTCGACTTCGGAGAGCGTTTTCTGCCCCCTGCTAAGGGCAAGTTGTTTTGAGGCACTAACTCGGTTTCGAGTGCCTCAAAACACAACTTGCCGTGTTCCGTTGAACACAAAAATCCGCCCTGCGGGACGGATTAAATGTAACAGGGAAAAACGGCTCGATGCCGTTCCCGTTACCCTCCGATTTGTCAAAAGAATTTTGCATAAATCCATTAATAAAAATCATTGTACAAAGTAAAGCCCTGTTTACGAAAGCATTGTATTGTATAGCAGTGCCAAACACTGCCTTTGAACGCCAAACACTGCCACACCGCAATCAGCGGGCAAATCAATCGCTTTATTTGCCGTATAATTTTAGTGCAGGTAGTAAAAAATGTATCTAAACAGAGAAGAAAATCAAGTTTGCAAACAAGCGGTTTGGAATAAAAGCATAGGGTTTTAAAAGCATAAAACAATAAAAGTGTAAAAGCATAAAAGCGGTAAAGCAATTTACCTGTTGCAAGGTTTGCCACTTACCAAAGAATGTACCTGACAAGGCAAAAATGAAAGCAGATACCTGTGCAGGAAAGTACCCAAAAGGGAATGCAGGAATATAGGAATGAGGTAATAATCAGATAAACCAATATTCAATCCTGCAAAACAAATAAAGTGTGTAACAATAAATTTTTAAATAATGGAAACAACAAAGAAAACTTTAAAAATCAGCTTCTCCACCCAAAAAGGCGGTGTGGGAAAATCTACAATGACCACTTTGCTGGCAAGTGTGCTTCACTACCGTTTAGGTTTTAATGTGCTGGTGATGGACTGCGACTTTCCGCAACACAGCCTGACCAATATGCGTGAACGGGATAAGAGAACCATAATGCAGAACGACTACCATAAAAAGGCGGCAATGAAGCAGTTTCAAGCCATCAACAAAAAAGCGTACCCGATTATTAAATGCAAAGCTGAAACAGCTTTGGAGAAAGCATCGGAATACAGAAGCCAGTCGGTGGTTGTACCGGATGTTATTTTCTTCGACCTGCCGGGAACAGCCAATACCAAAGGCGTACTGACTACCTTAAAAAAAATGGACTTCATCTTTTCGCCCATTACTGCCGACCGTTTGGTAGTGGAAAGTACATTGGGCTTTACCAAAGCCTTTCTCGGACTTCCCCAAACGGACGAGGGCAATCCCGAACAAGAGATGTGGCTATTTTGGAACCAAGTGGACGGCAGGGAAAAAACAGGTTTGTATGATGCGTATCAAAGTGTCATCAAAGAACTCAACCTGCCTATAATGGAAACAAGAATAATGGATAGCAAGCGTTTCCGAAAGGAAACAGACGATACAGGTAGTTATGTATTCCGGTCAAGTTTGCTGCCTGCCGAACCACAGTTAATGAAAGCAACTAAAATGGATTTGTTTGTCGAGGAATTTTTAAAAATCACTCATCTATAAAAATAGTAAACTATGGCTTCAGATAACAAAAACAATGATTTTGAAAAGCCCAATGTTGATGAGGAATACCTTATGAACGTCATAAGCGGCGATGAGCTTGTTGCTCCACTGAGCAATAACAAAAAGCAGGATGTACCAAAGGAAACAAAGCCCAGAGAAAAAGCCCGAAACAGTTCATCAAAGAAAGCGGACTACGAGGAAACATTTTTGGTCAATCGATTTCCATCGGGACGTAACGGCAAGGTCGTTTACATACGCCCTGAATACCACGAAAGATTACTCCGCATCGTTCAACTGACAAGGGAAGAAAGAACTACGCTCTACTCTTACATTGACAACATTCTTGAAAATCATTTCAGGGAGTACGGGGACGATATTACCGATTATTTCAATGAACATTTTAAACCCATTCTATAATGAAAAAAGAAAAAAAGTACAGGAAAGGCGTTGCATCTGGCAACAGCTCCGATACAGTTAGCAGTAAGGCTAAAACAACCTATGAACAAGCATTTATGCAAATGAATAGAATGCAGAAAAGAGGCAATAAAAGCATATACCTAAGCCCTGAACATCACGAGCGTTTAACCCGTATAGTCCAGATTATAGGCGATGATAAAATACCCTTGTTTGCCTATCTCAATAATATTCTTGAACATCATTTTAAAGTGTTTGAAGATATGATTACAAAAGAGTTCAACGAAAAGTATAAAGGCTTGTTTTAAAAACCCTACGTTATGGAAACAGTAATTGTGATATGCCTGCTGATTGTCATTGTCCTGCTTTTGCAGGATAAGATTGTCATTCATAAAAGGTCAAAGCAAGAACCTTCGCAGAAGAAAGTCAATCTGAACCTGCCCGATATTATGGGGCAACCTAAACCCGTAGAACGCCTTTCAGTGCCAAACACTGCCAATGAACGCCAAATTGAGGAACCGGAGATAAACCCTGCTAATTTAGACATTGAATACGACGAAAATGAAAACGTCGGCATTCAAATCCGCAAGGAAGAGCTGGACGAAGTTTTCAGAAATATGCCTGATTTGGAGGAAGAGGAAGAAGAATGGAACAGGTACGGAATATTTGGTGGCGATAACAGTCTTGCCCAAGGGGTTACCTATGAAGAACTAAGCTCCGTAGGTGTTTTGCTCCAAAAAGAAAATTTGGAACAATCTCAAAAGGAAACAGCGGTAGCGATAGTTCAAAGATTGCAGGGTACTGAATTATTCAGTTTACTGGAAAATTCCATCGAGGGTGCTTCCCAAAAAATTGCCGAGCTTTTGGATAGCACGCTCTCATCTGAAACGGAAGCCGGTTCTTCCATTTTGCGGAAAAATGATTTGAGTGATTTTGACATTGGGGAGTTTTTATAGACTTCCCAGTGTCAAAATTTTATGTACTTTTTAAAGTTGCCAATTTAAGACATTGTCTAACGGATGTTGTGCTTGGGAATTTGAAAAAACTCTATGCTCAATAATTAATGATTTCTCTAGTCTATCAGTAATCTTTGAAATGTATTCATTTAGACTTTTCGTGCCTTTTATTACGTAACCAACCTGTAAGTAATCGGGTAGACTTTTTTCAGCGATATCTTTTAAAGTCAACACCGACAATTTAATACGGTCTTCCTTAGATACTAATTTCTCTTGATCAAGAATTGAAGCATGACCATAACCAACTTCAAAAGGTACCCACTGAGATTTATATGTTTTGTCGGAAACAACTACCATCATATGAGTACTTTCTTTAATTCCATTTTTAATACTTTCAGTAATTTTAATGGGATCTCCTACTGATGAGGCATATTGTAATTTACTATCCTCTTCGTCAAGATAATAATCAATACCTGCATTTTTTAAATAATTCGCTATTTCTTTGCAAGCATATTTATCCTCTCTTTTATGGCTTAGAAACACACAAGGTCTTTTACTTAATGTATCATCCCTTAATGATTTTAATAGCCAAGAAATATTTTCATTTAAGTTTGCTTTATTAAATCCTTTTTCTAACATTTTACATCCTTTTTTGAGCTAACCACATAGTATGTTCCCTTGACATTGCATTTTCTGAATCCAAAACATATTCAGAAAATTCATTATCTGATAAATCTCTATTCCCTTCAGCCTTAATTAAATTCAATTCAGAGTTTGCAGTAGTATAAGCTTCTTTATTCTCTTGGTATTTTTTTACTTGTAACCAACTAAATCCACTTGCTGCTATAGTCGAGAATACTCCAACAAAATTAAAGTTGGAAGACGGAAATTTCACTAAAAAAGCTATAGAAATTAAGGCTAAAAATTGAAGAATAATTATTGCAAAAAACCAAATATCATATTTCAATTTACTGTCATCTGCCTTTGAAGAATACCAGTCAATCTGATTTTGAATTCTATTATCTAAATAATATTTCTTTTTGTCATTCAAAGACAAATTACGTATTCTCTTCATTTCACCAGTAATAATTGGTGAACTTAATTGTTTTGAACTTAATACGTTATTGAGGTCGCTAAACTCGTTGTTGATTTCTCTAATTCTTTGAATAAATCTTCTATCTGCTTCTTCGTCTGAAATATGATTTTCAAAATATTCAGAAGCCATAATAAATCTCCAAGTCAAAGTTTTACATGACTCAGCGAGTGCACGACCTCTATACCAAATATCTTCATATTTTCTTACTTTTAGGAAAATAGATATGAGCATTGCTCCAAGAAGTAATATTCCTGATATTATATAGATAATGGTTTTAGATTCATCAGTTTGATAATTGTAAACGGAGATAATAGCTGACAAAACCATTAGCAACAAATCCAATCCAAACAAACGGATATACCAAAATTGTGCTTTTTTAGAAGCATTGTCTCCTGCAACAAAATAATTGGGGTAGTTATTATCATTCATTATGGTTTTACTTTTGTTTTTTCTGAGATAGGTTGATTTCTTTTATTAAACGCTCTGTCTATATGCGTTTCTGGATTGGAGCAGAAATCATCCCATTTAACAAGAACACAGTATCTGTCATCTTCTCCCCAAGCACATTTATCGTTAGGAATATAGTAATTGTGCGAAAATTCTTTTATGACAGTATTTCCATTGATTCGAACAGTATTATGGTGACTTCCACACTTAGAGCACGAATAACTCCCTCCATATATCTTATCTGTCATTGAGGGCAGAACAACACCTAAAATGCCGTTTTTTGTGTTACCAACGCCATTGTATAAAGAAGCTTGTAATTCTCTTTTAAGGAAGTTTTGATTTTCATAAGGTAAGTTCTCTGCCGATTTTTCACCAATCAAAAAAATTGTAACAGTAGAATCAGATAAATAATTTTCACGAATTTTTCTCATTATGTAATCTTCATCTTCAGAATCGATAGGTTCATGCAAAGATTTATCAATCATATCTACATCTAGATGGTCGTGGATATACTTTTTATAAGGCATATCTTCAGTTTTAAACGAAATAAAGCATTTATGAGCCATAGAATATTTATTTAGCATGATTTCTAATTGCCTCAACTATGCTCTCGGTACTCCATTTTACATCCACGACAGATCTTGAATAAACCTCTTGGGATATTCTTTCCTGTCCTCTAGGTATAACTCCAATGATTGGGATACCCAAAGATTTTGCTGTGTCTAATTCCCAAGGCATCCAATCACTATGAGATGCATATATTCCTGCTAATGCTAGCACAACATCAGAAGTTGAAATTTTAGCTCTCAATTTAGCTTTTATATAGCTGGCATTTGTAGAATTTATTGGGACATCTTTTGATGCTTCAGTAAATTCAACATTAAAATAACCTCTAGAATTTAAGAGGTTTTGTAAATCTGTTAGGTCACTAGAATAAGACCAAGAATGACTGATGAAAATTTTGTAGTTTTTTGCCATATTAATTGTTTAAGTTTTGAATATGTTTTTTTGAATTATTATATGTTTCAAGTTCCCAGTCTAATGGGGATTTTTCCATAAACAATGCTTCATTCTCTTTAAATTCAGCATCATTATTTAGAGCTAGATGACAATTTGCAAGGGTCGCATAGATCCACTTTAAATCACTCCTAATTAAAAAATCTTCATCCAATTGTAAATTATCAATAATATCAATAATCTTTCGACGAGCTTTTTTAGCCTCTAACTTACAATATATTTTCTCTTCCTCATCAGCAATATAAGCTCCTTTTAAATCCAGACATAGTGCATAGTTTTCACCTGTATAATAATCTGAATTTATAGCAAATCCTTTATCATAATATTTTATTGCTCTGTCCAAATATTCAATTTCATTATTGTCAATTAACCACAATCTTTTGTAGATTGCACCTGTAATTCCTAATGTCTCAGGGTCATTTGTAGTTCTACCATCAGGTTCTAACTGGGTTATAATAGTTAGAGCATCTTGTAAAGCAATTTTTTCAGAGGGTACTTTACTCTTATAGGTACACAAAGCAAGTTGTTGAATAAAATACGAATCATTATTAATTTTATCACTTGCTTTTTTCCAATATTTAATAGCTTCAATAAAATTATTTTTTGCCATTTCAACCTTAGCTTGCTCAACTAATGCGAAAATTAATTTTTCCTTTTCAGCAAGCTCCTTGATCAATTGGATATACTCATCTTCAGGGAGTACATAAGGTTTGACAGATTGAATGTGTTGAAATAAAGGACTGTCAACTTCTTGTGACTTCTCAATACTCAAAATTAGTCCCGTAAGAGCTCCTTGACAGCGTGTTGCTTCAGTTGCAGAAATATCTTCTCCCATATGAGAATATGTAAAAGTCTTGTTGTGATTAATATCGAATGGAATATTTCCATCTTTTTCTTTCATAACAATTGTTGAAAAAGGTTTGGCTGCGTGTCTAATTCCTAATTCGTAGATAGCATTTGGATTAAACGTTGTTATATCGGCGATTACTAAGTCTGAATAGATTAGTAAGCCATACATACTCCTATCAATTAAACCAGATTCTTGGACTTCATCACCTCTTACACATTCATATCCCGCGGCAATAACGGCAGGTTTTATTATATTATGATAAGTCTTATCAAGATCAAAGGTCTTTCCTAGAGTGGGATCTGTTTTTTTTCCATAGCCCATTATTACAAAACATATTTTCTTCATTTGGTTTTGGTTTGTTTATATGTGATTTCTTATCAAAAAGATAACCAATGTTTTAACACTGTCATTATGTCGGTATTGAGGTTTTTGATGCAGATTTTTTGTCTGCAAAGCCACCCACCGCCAAACAATTCCTTTGACTGCCACTTTGTTATAACGCCCTGATTTATGAAACACCTTTGTCCCGAAAGTCCGCAAGGTGCGGGAAAATAGTAACAAAATAATGTGTTTCAATTATGAAAAAACAAAGAAGAAAAGTTTTGCTGGCAGCCGTGGCTATGCTGTCAGGAATTGGTGCGTTCGCACAGGGAAACGGTACAGCAGGTATCAACGAGGCTACCCAAATGGTAACCTCTTATTTCGATCCTGCCACACAACTCATCTACGCCATTGGTGCCGTAGTAGGTCTCATCGGAGGTGTTAAAGTGTACAACAAGTTCAGTTCGGGTGATCCTGATACGAGCAAAACGGCGGCTTCGTGGTTCGGTGCGTGTATTTTCCTCATCGTAGCGGCAACCGTCCTTCGTTCATTCTTTCTTTAATCCCTTGCCTTATGAGTAATTATAACATCAATAAGGGTATTGGAAGAACGGTGGAATTTAAAGGGTTGAAAGCACAATACTTGTTCATTTTCGCAGGTGGATTGCTCGGCACCCTAATCCTCGTGATGATATTATATATGATCGGGGTTAATTCTTATATCTGTCTTTTTCTTGGAGCAGGTGGTGCTTCGCTGATTGTGTGGCAAACCTTCTCACTAAACAGAAAATATGGCGAACACGGATTAATGAAAATAGCGGCTAATAAACGGCATCCTCGTTACATCATTTGTCGCAAGCCTGTACATCGTTATTTAAAGTTTACCACTAAATCCAATGTACGATGATAAATACAGCAAAATCAACAACACTGGAAAGCAAGTTTCCATTATTGGCGGTAGAGAACAATTGTATTCTGTCAAAGGATGCGGACATTACTGCCTGCTTTGAAGTACGTCTGCCGGAGCTGTTTACCGTGGCTTCTGCTGAATATGAAGCTATCCATTCCGCTTGGCATAAGGCTATCAAAACCTTGCCAGATTTCACGATAGTCCATAAACAGGATTGGTACATCAAAGAAAATTATGCGCCAGATCTGGCAAAAGATGACCAAAGTTTTCTAGCAAAATCCTACCAACGCCATTTCAATGAACGTCCTTTTCTGAACCATTATTGTTATCTATTTCTAACTAAAACGAGCAAAGAGCGTATGCGAATGCAGAGTAATTTCAGTTCGCTTTGCAAAGGAACGCTGATACCGAAGGAAATCAGGGATAAGGAAGTGATACATCGCTTTATGGAAGCCATTGCACAATTTGAACGTATCGTAAACGATAGCGGGTTTATCAAACTGCAACGGTTGACCGAAGACGAAATCATAGGTACAGATGGAAAGCAGGGATTATTGGAGCAATACCTAACATTATCAAGAGAAGTTGGAACACCGATGCAAGACATTGCATTGGGTGGCGAAGAAATTCGTATTGGTAACAAAAGATTGTGCCTGCACACTTTATCTGATACCGACGATTTACCCGGAACAGTATCTGCTGATACCCGTTTTGAAAAACTATCTACCGACCGAAGCGACTGCCGTTTGTCGTTTGCTGCACCTGTGGGATTGCTGTTAAGCTGTAATCATATTTACAACCAGTATTTGTTTTTGGATAATAGCGAAGCCAACCTGCAAAAGTTTGAAAAGTCTGCAAGAAATATGCACTCGTTGGCTCGCTACAGTCGGGCAAATCAAATCAACAAAGAGTGGATAGAAGAATACCTGAATGAGGCACATAGTTTTGGACTGTCATCCATCAGAGCGCATTTCAATATTATGGCTTGGTCAGATGATGCCAACGAACTAAAACAAATAAAAAATGATAGTGGTAGCGCTTTGGCATTAATGGAATGCAAACCACGCCACAACACTACGGATGTAGCAACACTATATTGGGCAGGAATGCCGGGTAATGCAGGCGATTTTCCGAGTGAGGAAAGTTTTTACACGTTCATTGAACCTGCTTTGTGTTTTTTTACAGAAGAAACCAATTACGACAATTCGCCATCGCCATTTGGCATTAAGATGGCTGACCGATTGACCGGAAAGCCTATTCATTTGGATATATCGGATTTACCGATGAAACGGGGTATCATCACGAACCGGAACAAGTTTATACTGGGTCCTTCGGGAAGTGGAAAATCGTTTTTCACTAACCATATGGTTCGCCAATATTATGAGCAAGGTACTCACGTTTTGTTGGTTGATACTGGCAATTCTTATCAGGGTTTATGCGAACTCATCAAAGGCAAAACCAAAGGCGAAGACGGCGTTTACTTTACTTATACCGAAGATAATCCTATTGCCTTTAATCCTTTCTACACCGATGATGGTGTGTTTGACATTGAAAAAAGAGAAAGTGTCAAAACCTTGATACTTACCCTTTGGAAACGTGATGATGAACCGCCGACCCGTTCGGAAGAAGTTGCATTATCAAATGCCGTAAGCGGTTACATCGAACGCATTAAACAAGATGATATTTTTCCATCCTTCAATGGTTTCTATGAATATGTGAAAGGCGATTATCGTAAGGTATTGGAAGAAAAACAAGTAAGGGAAAAAGACTTTGACATTGCCAATTTTCTCAATGTTTTGGAACCTTATTACAAAGGTGGCGAATATGATTATCTGTTGAATTCCGATAAACAATTAGATCTGCTTTCCAAACGCTTTATTGTGTTTGAGATTGATGCCATCAAAGACCATAAAATCCTCTTTCCAATTGTGACCATCATCATTATGGAAGTCTTCATCAACAAAATGAGAAGGCTAAAAGGTATCCGAAAACTCATCCTGATTGAAGAAGCCTGGAAAGCCATCGCCAAAGAAGGAATGGCTGAATACATCAAGTATTTATTCAAAACGGTAAGGAAGTTTTTTGGCGAAGCCATTGTGGTAACACAAGAAGTGGACGATATCATCCAATCGCCCATTGTAAAGGAAAGTATCATAAACAACAGCGATTGTAAAATCCTGCTCGACCAGCGAAAGTATATGAACAAGTTCGATGATATACAGGCAATGCTAGGACTTACAGATAAGGAAAAAGCGCAAGTACTTTCTATCAATATGAACAACGACCCATCACGACTTTACAAGGAAGTATGGATTGGCTTGGGTGGAACACACTCTGCGGTATATGCCACAGAAGTTAGTTTGGAGGAATATCTCGCATACACCACCGAAGAAACCGAAAAACTGGAAGTGATGCAACTCGCATCTGAACTGGATGGCAATGTAGAACTCGCCATTAAACACATCGCTATGCAACGGCGTGATAGTGCAAATCAATAATTCATTAACAATTTAAAATTTAAGAAAATGAAAAAAATCATTTCTATGGTGTGTATGGCATTAACGCTTGCCGTAGCACCGTCCGCAAAAGCACAATTCGTGGTTACAGATCCTGCAAATCTGGCTTCAGGCATCCTCAATAGTGCGAACGAAATTATACAGACTTCTTCCACTGTAAGCAATGTGGTTAAGAATTTTAAGGAAGTGGAAAAAGTGTATAAGCAAGGCAAAGAGTATTACGACAAACTACAGGCTATAAACAACCTTGTAAAAGATGCTCGTAAAGTGCAACAAACTGCTTTGTTGGTAGGTGATGTTTCGGAAATGTATGTGCAGAATTTTGGCAAGATGATGAACGATCCAAATTTTTCGCCACAGGAATTGGTAGCCATCGGCAACGGTTATTCTTCATTGCTAAATGAAAGTACGGAACTGCTAAAGGAATTGAAGCAGATTATAACGTCGTCCAGCCTTTCGCTAAATGACAAAGAGCGTATGGATGTTATCGACCGTGTGTACAAAGAGGTAAAGGATTATCACAGTCTTGTTCGCTATTACACCAACAAGAACATATCTGTAAGCTACCTGAGAGCGAAAAAGAAAAACGATGCCAAACGAGTGCTTGACTTGTATGGAACTTCTAACCAAAAATACTGGTAAAAATGGAATGGAATAATCTTCACGAAGAACTGCGTTCGCTGTACGATGATATGATGCCACTTGCCGGTGATATGGCAGGAGTAGCTAAAGGTGTGGCCGGATTAGGCGCTTTGTTCTATGTGGCATTAAAGGTTTGGCAGGCTTTAAGCCGAGCCGAACCAATTGATATGTTTCCATTGTTACGTCCGTTTGCTTTGGGACTTTGCATTATGTTTTTCCCAACAATCGTGTTGGGAACCATCAATGCAATTCTCAATCCGATAGTAACAGGAACCCATTCCATTCTCGAAGACCAGGTACTTGACCTCAATAAATTGCAACAGCAGAAAGACCAATTGGAATACGAAGCAATGGTAAGAAATCCCGAAACCGCATATATGGCATCGGATGAGGAATTCGATAAGAAATTGGAGGAATTGGGCTGGTCGCCTTCTGATGTGGGAACAATGGCAGGAATGTATATGGACAGGCAAGCCTACAAGATTGAGAAAGCAATAAAAGAATGGTTTCGCAATTTACTGGAAATACTTTTTCAGGCGGCAGCATTGGTTATTGATACTATAAGAACATTTTTTCTGATAGTGTTGTCCATACTCGGACCAATTGCCTTTGCTATTTCCGTGTGGGACGGTTTTCAATCCACGCTCTCGCAATGGTTTACAAGGTATATAAGTGTTTACCTCTGGCTTCCTGTTTCAGATTTGTTCAGTTCAATGTTGGCAAGGATACAATCGCTGATATTGGAACGGGACATCGAAATGCTTGCCGACCCAACCTATATACCCGATACTTCCAATACTGTGTATATCATTTTTATGATAATTGGTATCGTGGGGTATTTTACAATTCCAACGGTAACGGGCTGGATTATTCAGGCAGGGGGTGCCGGAAACTTTACCCGTAATGTTAACCAAGCTGCAATGAAATCGGGAAATCTTGCCGGAGCCGGAGCTGGTTCAGTTGCAGGAAATATTGGTGGCAGGCTAATCAATAAGTAAACAAAATTAATCATTTAAGAAATGGAATTTAAAACACTCAGAAATATCGAAAACAGCTTTAGACAGATAAGGTTGTATGCCATTGTGTTTGCCGTTCTATGCATTAGCGTTGTAGGATATGCCGTATGGCAGTCCTACAGCTTTGCAACAGAACAACGCCAAAAAATTTATGTACTGGACAATGGAAAATCATTGATGTTGGCTCTTTCGCAAGATGCGTCCATCAACCGCCCGGTTGAGGCAAGGGAACACGTAAGACGTTTTCACGAACTCTTTTTTACACTTGCACCCGACAAAAATGCCATTGAAAGCAATATGAAACGGGCGTTCAATCTTGCCGATAAAAGTGCCTTTGATTATTACAAAGATCTTTCCGAAAAAGGCTATTATAACCGTATCATATCGGGTAATGTACAGCAACGTATCGAGGTGGATAGTGTGGTCTGCAATTTCGACAATCATCCTTATGCAGTGCGTACTTACGCTAAGCAATTCATCATCCGTTCCAGCAATGTGACAAAGCGAAGCTTGGTAACGTCCTGTTTCCTTGTAAACTCTGTCCGTTCAGACAATAACCCGCAAGGTTTCAATATTGAAAAATTTGCCGTGGTAGAGAATAAGGACATTGAAGTTATTCAACGTTAAAATCAAAGATTATGAAACAGTTACTTGATTTAGACACATTCGTGAAAACACTGACAGATAAAGGATACAACGGTTACTTCCAAACGGAAGCATCTTATCCTGGCAAGTTAAAAGAAAGCATTAGTGAATACTTGGAAGCCTCTCACAACGGTACAAAAAAACCGAATAGACACGAACTTTTTTTATTATCGACTTACCTCCAATGGAATGGAGATGACAAGCCGAGGATTGAATGTAATATGTGGATAAGACATGAAAACGGCATTTTCGATGTACAAAAGATGGACATTGAAAGGACAGACCGCTACGGACAACTATTGAAGAAATCAGAACTAACAAATCTTTCAACAGGTTCGGTTCCTATATTAAAGGAAGCCGTAGCCGAAGTGTCTGAAGATCCTAAACAACACATTTCTTCCCAAAAAAGAGGGTTTAAAATGTGATAGCCAATAATAATTTAAGACATGAAAAAATTAAGAGCAAATATGGATAGGTATTTTAACAAGTTGGACGAACGATGGCTGGCATTACCCGTTGGAAAACAGCATAAATACACCTTATACTTTTTTATAGGCTATCTACTTCTTACCGCAGGAGTTATTTTAAAAGTATGGTATGATGCAGGCAAAGCCGATAACAATTTGGTCATTGAGCATATCGAAAATCCTGTTCTCAAAAAGAAAGAAAGTCCTGAAAAACTGAAGGACACATTGACAACAATTTTTAAAAATAAATTTTATGAAAGAAAATGAAAAAAGGGTCAGCATTCTGGTTGAGGAAGGCGACCAAAACAAAGTATCCAACCTTACGGAGGATAAAAAGAGTGCCATTGAACGATTTAAAAAACCACTCATTTTTGGTTTAATGGGGATTGTTTTTATTGGTTGTTTATACCTGATATTTAAACCCTCGGCAGATAAAAAAGAAATGGAAAACATCGGACTAAACGATGCTTTTCCACAGGCTACCGAAGCAGGAATGCAGGATGATAAACAAAAAGCTTATGAGCAAGATATGCTGGAACAGAAAGACCAGGAAAGCCGAAATGCCCTAACTACGCTATCGGATTATTGGAATACCGATAGCACACAGCAGACTAAAGAAGAATTGCCCGAAGAAGACCAAAACAATGGTATGATGACTGGAAAATCGGGCACTTCTACACTAAACAGTTACCGAAATGCACAAAGCACATTAGGTTCATTTTATCAGGATAATAACAGCGAAACACAAGAACTACGCAGGCAATTGGACGAACTAAAAGAAAAATTGGCTGAAAAAGATATACCTGTCGGTGTAACTGTAAATGACCAATTGACGTTGATGGAAAAATCGTATCAGATGGCTTCAAAGTATCTGCCTTCGGGAGGAAATACCGAAAAACCTGTAAGCACCGACAGTGCTAGCCGAGGTTCTTCTTCAAATTCTCAGAAAGAATATTTTGTAGCATTCACACCTACAAGAAAGAAAGCTGTATCGGCTTTGTACAGAGAACCTACGGATAGTGCTTTTTTAGCCGACTGGAGCGAAAAAAAAAACCGAGGTTTCTATACTGCTGGAACAGTAGAGCAAGTCGCTCAACCAAAAAATAGCGTAAAAGCCAGCATACAGGAAACACAGACCATTATTGGCGAAAGCGGTGTACGACTGCGTTTGTTAGAACCTGCACAAACGCCAAACCGTACCATTCCGCAGGGAACAATTTTAACGGCAATCGGAAAGTTTCAAGGTGGCAGGTTACAGTTAAAAGTTACATCTATTGAGCTTGAGGGCAATATTATCCCAGTAGATATAACCATCTACGACCTCGATGGTCAGCAGGGTTTGTACGTTCCCTATTCGCCAGAACGTAATGCAGTTACCGACATCGTAGCCAATATGGGAAATGCCACAGGTTCAAGCTTCAGTATGAACTCGTCAACAGGACAACAGATTGGTTCCGACCTCAGTAAAAGTGCCGTACAAGGTATTTCGGGTTATTTCGCCAAAAAAATACGAACACCAAAAGTTACGCTAAAAGCAGGACATCAAGTTTTCCTTGTTTCTAAAAAATAATATTGAACTCAAATAATTAAGAAAATGAAAAATCATATAAAAACTTTTTGGGCTTTTGCCCTTATCATCGGCTTTGCCGTAAACACTTTTGCACAAGACAGTATAAAAGCACCGCTAAATTTAGGCAAGATAGAACCGTACCAAATGCAAGTAACTTATGACAAGACTACTCATTTGATTTTCCCAACCGCCATACGTTATGTGGATTTGGGAAGCGAATACCTGATTGCAGGAAAAGCAGAAGATGCGGAAAACGTACTTCGTGTAAAAGCATCGGTAAAAGATTTCGAAACGGAAACCAATTTTTCGGTAATTACCAATGACGGTCGATTTTACAGCTTCAATGTATATTATAGTGCTTATCCGGAAGCGTTGAGTTACGATCTGCTGACAATGCAAAAAGCAGTGGATAAGGAAAATGGAAATGATGTGCTTTTTGAAGAATTGGGTAACAATTCGCCATCATTGTCAGGTTTGCTTTTGGAAACGATTTACAAAAAAGACCAGCGAATTGTAAAGCATATCGGTGCTAAAAGTTTCGGTATTCAGTTTATCCTAAAAGGAATTTACATACACAATGGCAAATACTATTTCCATACAGAATTGAGAAACCGTACCAATGTGCCTTTCGGAATTGATTTTATCAATTTCAAAGTAGTAGATAAAAAAGTAGCCAAGCGTACCGTAGTGCAGGAAAGACCAATGATACCATTACGTACTTATAAGCCATTGAATGAGATTGGCGGGAAAGCAATCGAACAAAACGTATTCCTTTTAGACCAGTTTACCATTGCCGATGACAAGGTTTTGCTGATTGAAATCTTTGAGAAAAACGGTGGCAGACACCAAACGCTTCAGGTAGAGAATTCAGATTTAATCAAGGCTCGACTAATTAATGATATGCACCTGAAATTTTAATAACCCTTTTAAAGTAATAATATGAGAAAGTATATCTATACCGTAATGTTCGTATTAATGGGCATTACGATTGCACAAGCACAACGAATGTTACCTAAGCAAAAAGGCTTGGAAGTAAGTGCCGGTGTATTATCTGGCGATAAAATCGGAAACGATTATTATATCAATTTAGCAATGACTATAAATGGCAAAAACGGCAATTACCAATTTTGGGCATTGGAATATACGCACCAATACCATTCTTATAAAGACTTGCATATTCCGCAAGAAACTTACACAGCCGAAGGCGGTTACAGTTTATTCCTCTTGGGTGATGCCCGAAAAAACATAACGCTAAATGCCGGAATAACTGGCGTAATCGGTTATGAAGCCATCAACCGTGGCGAAGCAATGTTGGATGACGGAGCGAAAATAGTGAGTGAGGACAATTTCATTTACGGAGCTGGTGGTCGGCTGACTTTTGAAACGTATCTATCCGACCGATTTGTGTTAGTCCTGCAAGGACGTACAAAGGTTTTATGGGGTACAGATATGAAACAATTCCGTCCGTCCGCAGGTGTGGCATTAAGATTTAACTTTTAAAAACGTATAATAATGACAGCATTTTTCAATCAATTCAAAATAGGATTACTGCCACTATATGTATTGTTGGCAATCCTCACAAGTTCGGTTACTTTGGTATCTTGTAGCAAAGATGACGAACTCGAAATACGGAACGATTTTCCTTTTGAAGTACAGGTTATGCCTGTTCCCAAAGACGTATCGAATGGGCAAACCGTAGAAATAAGGATGACAATAAAACGAAGCGGTAATTACAGCAATACACAATATTTTATCCGTTACTTTCAGTTTGATGGACAGGGAACTTTAAGATATTATAATGAACCTGCGTATCTACCAAACGATTTATATCCTTTACCAACAGAGCAGTTTCGATTGTATTATACTTCTACGTCCACTGTGTCGCAATCATTTGATGTATGGATTTCTGATAGTTTTGGAAATGAAAAGAAACTGAATTTTCAGTTCAATAGTAGTGATTAATAAATAAAATCCTGTCCGCAAGGCAGGATTTTTTTATGCTACCACGCTCACATTTTATATTTTTGTGATGTAGTGAAACAAATATTTTTTGTAAATTCATATGTAGAAATGTAATAGCTATTATTATGGTTGCATCATTAGTTATAGGGATACTATTTTTGGTTTTAGGCATGGCGCTTCGCTACTGGATTAATCGTAGAAAGTTTTACAGGCGAAGCCCTATAGGTGCTGAAAGCTTTTCCTCTTATGAAAAATCGGTTGGCATTAAGTTTATTGAGCGTGTTGGCAAGTGGATAGCTTATGCTCTGATTATCTTCGGACTATTGTCATTATGGGTTTATTCCCGGGAGAAAAACGATAATGAAAAACAGACGAAAGCAGTGGAAAGTACGCGATAAGAAAACAATTAATCATACCTAAACGATGGTTATTTGCCTAACTTTGGCAAATCTAAACTAGATCTATACCTTATCTTTATCAAATATTCGTAATCAATGAAGTCAACAACTAAAAAGATAACTACTAATACGAGGGTAATAAAAGACCTCTTGACTAAGTATAGAGATACATTTCAGGCATTCCGTGAATTAATTAACAATTCATTGCAAGCGGAATCGAAAAATATTAAAATTAACATTGAATACGTAAATGAAGCAAATATTAAGTCGCCAATTAAGAGTATTGAAATAGTAGATGACGGATTTGGAGTTCCGTTCAATGAATTTGATAAAAGGATTTTAGAAATTGGAACTACCTCAAAAGCAAGTGGTCAAGGAATTGGGAGATTTAGTTCTTTGCAGATTGGAGAATTGATGCACATTGAAACCGTTGGATTTGACAAAACCAAAAAACAGTTCTCTAAGACTAAATTCAGTATGGACACACTAGACTTTAATGACGCCCAGTTGGAAGAAACTGAATTTAAAGTTGACTATGAATATCTTGAAGGAGAACACAATCCATATTACAAAGTTAAGATTGAACAACTTCATCATAACAAACAGGAAAAGCTCGCTAAAAGAAATAAAATACACGAACACTTTTTATCCCAAAATATTGATCAAGCAATATTCGAACATTACCCATTTGAGATTTTTCACAATACCGTAAACTTCATAATAAATGGGAATGCTTTAAAAAGAGAACATTTCGTAATAGATAAGCCCTCAAAAAAAACGATTAACTACGTCGATAAAAAAGGTAAAACCCATGAACTAAATTTTTACTTCTATAATATCAATTCAACTTTAAACAAAGTAAAAGTCTTTTTCCAAACTGATAACGCAGGATTAAAGAGTGTCGCACACGAATATACTTATTCTTCTGATTGGTATACGTCAGATTTGGGCACTTGGTTCATTTATATTGAATCCCCAATGTTGAATGCTGATTTGTTTAGGAATTTGGATTTAGAAGCATTAGGAGAGGCAGAAATAAACAACCTGAAAAACACTATTAAGGAAACGATTAATGATTTTTTCAAAGCTAAAAACAAAAGGTTCGAAAAATTTCTAAATTCTTTAGAAAATGACAAGTACTATCCTTATCAAAACAACGAGCAGCCTGCTTCGAAATCTCAAGAAGTCCTATTTAAAAAAGTCGCTTATTTATTAGAAGATGAACATCAACTTATCCAAAAGGATGATAAAATAAGAAACTTCTTGTATCCATTACTCGACAAAGCAATCAGCAATGGAAATATTCAATATATTTTCAATAAGGTATTAAAGCTTTCGGAAGAGAGTTTAGAGAAATTCCAAAATCTATTAGAGAAAACTGATTTAGAAGATGTGGTTCATTTTGCAAGTGTTGTGGCTGATAAAACAGAATTTTTAGAATTTCTCCATGAGTTAACTTATGGTGAACTATCAAAACACTTAAAGGAAAGAAGTCAACTACACAAAATAGTTGAAGATGAACTGTGGCTATTTGGAGAAAACTATAATGGAACACCTAAATTATGGTCAGACAAAAAGATTGGCAATATCTTAAAGGAATTAAGGATAAAATATTTCAATTATGAACCAACAAAAGACGATGAAAATTTAATTGAATTTGATGAAAGCGGATTAAACGACATCACTGATTTATTCTTTTTCAATGAAAAGATAACTGACACTGATGTCAAGGAAATAATGGTTGTTGAATTGAAATCGCCCAAATGTGCAATTAGCAAAAAAGAATTGAATCAAATTGATGATTATGCTTTTACAATTGAACAACATTCTGCATTACCAAACGAAAAAGTAAAATACAAACTGATTTTAATTTCATCTCGTCTAACAAAATATGCTAAATCACAAGTGAAATCTCGAAGATTGAACTTTCCTGACAATCCATTTATGTACGATAAAAAAACTGAAAAGAACATTGAGGTTTATGTAATGGAATGGTCAGAACTGATAGAACAGAATAAACGAAAATTGAGTTATTTAGCGAATAAATTAGAGGTAAAAGATAAATCCGTAAAAACGAAATTTGAAAAAGAGTATGCTGAATTAGTTGATGAAAAAATATCAGCTCAATTAAGACTTGTAAAATAAGTACATTCATAGAACAACAGATAAAAAATCGGATGACCCAAAAGGTTATTCGATTTTTTGTTTATAGCAAAAGTAAACTGCCAAATACTTCCTTTCAACGCCAATCAACTCCAGCTTTTCCAATCCCTTTAAAAGCCTCTGTAAATTCAACTTCCACAGAAAATTGAGAAGAAATGGAAGTGATCGCAATACAAAAATCCGCATTCGATGGAATGAAAAATGAGCTGAAGGATCTTTTGGAAATGACCAAAGATGCTACCGAAAAATATGCCTCTATTTTCAATAAAGAAAAGTGGTTAGATAACCAGGAAGTGTGTTTGATGATGAACATTACCAAACGGACTTTACAGACTTATAAGGATAAGGGTATATTATCATATTCCAGATTAAACCGCAAAAATTATTATAAACTCTCGGATGTAAAGGCTTTGCTCGAAGCCGGACAGCCGTCTAATACCGACACCGATGGATTTAATGACTAATGAAGCAGAAGAGATTATAGACCATCACGAAATGATAATCTTATTGAAAACCCGTATTGAGAAAATACTGAAATATTACCGTCCTGTAATGAACGGTGAGATATACCTGTCAGGTCAGGATGTATGTGAAATGTTGTACATCAGCAAACGTACATTACAGCAATATAGGGATGACAAAATACTGCCCTTTATCCAAATAGGGGGCAAAATCATTTTTAAACAATCAGATATACTCGCTGAACTAGAGCAGAATTATGTAACCAATAAAGCCAGTTATTAATTATTTTTTTGACCCAATTGGCTTTAAAGGTATGGTGAGTATCAAAAGCAGTTTAGTATCTTTGTAACGAAATATAGAAAATCTTAAAGTGTTTTTACTTTAAGTCCCACATTGAAAACTGGTAATTTTTAGACAACGGGACAATAAGAAAGAACACCTATGCCATAGGCGTAGGTGCTCGCTTATTCGTTGTCGGGTATACCAGTACCTCAATGTGCGGTAAGTGTAGTGGCCTGCGCCTTATTTTTTTGCAGGTGTCCACTAACAATAAAATTGATGTTATGGAAACAGATGCCCACCAAAAAGAAATTAGCGTAGCATTTATCAATGATATAAGCCCGGTGCTGGATGAGATTTGCAAAAGTCTTGCTACTTCAGGAATTAAAATAGTTTTTCGTTCAGAGCATATTAAAGACGGATTATTTCAATTATCAGCATTGAAAACACTTCCCAAAGTTTGCGTGATTGACCTTGATTTTTACAGTAAGGAAATCATCCAACAACTTATAGAAATTAGGACACAATATCCTTCCATAAAACTTATTGCCTATAGTGATATTGATGAAGAAAACATAGTATCTTCTCTTGTTAAACTTGGCTTTTCAAGCTATTTACTTGTCGGTAGCGATACAGACGATTTAAAAAAAGCTTTCAAAAGGATATATAATGAATGATATACTTAGTTTTAGTAAACAGTTAAGTTTTTAATCTATATCACCAACTTCAACATCAGTAATTTCAAAATCAGAACATATCTCATCCTTTTTTAGATCAAAATTGAAAAACACCTTAAAAGTTACATTTTTTTCACCAACATTCGAGTATCTATCTTCTCCAGGGTCACGTACTGCATTATATTGTAAAATCTCAACTTCACAACTAGCATAAACTACACCTGAAATAAGAGCTGTGTCACCAAGAATTTCATGTTCAATCTCTTCGCAGTCTAAAATTTCGCATCCATACGCTACCATCTGCCCATCAAAAAAATAATCATCAGAAAGTATATCGGAAGGATGGAGATTATCTATTTTCTTGTGTATTTCGTCTTCAATTGCCTTTTCGAAATTCTCTTTTAGGATATTCAAAACAAATTCTTGGTCAATATCAATTTGATTAATGTATGCTTGGAATTTGTTCTCAGGACCTTCGAGAACAGTTGCATTAGTTTTAATAAATTCGAAAGACTTATTGATTACTGAAAATCTGGTCGTATCTAATTCTAAATCTGGATGGATTTTTGATTTGTCTTGTTTTGAGCAAAAATCCGAAGTATTATTTGTTAACAGGATACAATCCGAAGTATCATTGCTTTCAACATAGTGAGAATATGTTTTCCAAATTATAGCATCTTTCAATTCTGATTTTTCTTCAGTAAATGGTTTCTTTCTATAAATTGCTCTTTCTACAAGATCCGGTAAAAAGTCGTTATAATATGGTAATAAAAAAAAATTATCATTGTAAGTTAGTCTTTTATAGAAAGTGTCAAATTTTTCTAACTGTTCGGAAATAGATATTTCTGTTATTTCTGCCTCAATTTTAAGTCGAATAGCATCTTTAATTATTTTTTTTATTTCCCTATTTTTATCCTCAAGTTCTCTTTGAAACTGTCTTCGCAATTCCAAACGAACAATTTCAGACATATACAGGTTCAACAGACCTTCTTTACAATAATCAAGTATTTTCTTATTTGACTTATTATCAAAAAAATAGTCTTGAAATAGTATATTTGAATCTAGGAAAATATTCATCATAGTGGTAATATTTGATATAGCAAATTGCAAAAATACTTTAAAAGATAATGTAATAGAGTTTGTATGTTGTACTTTTTTATTATCTCACAAATTTGAGAGAGGGAAGTGTTAGTCAAAATCATTCTAAAAAAGCGACGTTCTTTTGCTTCTTTTCTTTGGTCGCAGATATGAAAAGAAAAGAAGTTCGCTAAAAGCAAAAATGGGATAATGAGTATCCCACGCAAATAATAACGCAACCTGTTTGGCAAAATGTAGGGGAAGGGAATTGTGGAGCAGTGCATTTTGACAAAGGGGTTGCACCTAATTAAATGCAAAAATGCGTTTCCGACCGTAGCGAGGAATTGCATTTTTGCCGCCCGATTTTTCGGGTCAGGTGACTTTTATCGGGTGGGTATTAAAATCTTTCAGATTATGAAAAAATCCTCTGTATTCCGTCATTCCATTGCGGAACAAGCCCCAAAGCAAAGAACAACCCATTTGTACCAATGACGAATTAATAAATAAATCCTGCTTTTCTAATGCTTCAGCTAAACTGCAACTTGGCGTGTCGTCCTGCTCTTCAGACTGTTTTAAAAGTTCGCCAAATTCATCAGTAATAAATGGCAGGCTTGCCACCGTTTCGTATTTCTCGGAATTGGGTTGTTTAATTCTTCCTATTGTAGATAGTAGCACTTGTCCTGTGTGCTGGCTGTTACCGAAATCTAACCAATAACGTGGGCGGTTGGAATAGGCTTTACCGTTGTTCAGAATATTCAAAATATCCGCAATCCCAAACCTTGCTTTTACGCTGTCCACGCAAGAAATATAAATACTTGCTCCTGCATTTTCGGGCAATTTATCCAAACGGTCTTTTTCAAATTTTACCGTTTCGGCTTTCCAATTTGTTCCCGAAAATCGGTTGGCTCTGTTAATTAGTGCAACGGATTTGTACAATCCAATTTCACATTCTGCAAAACGCTGTCTGCCCAAATTTGCTTGGGTAATTACATCATCATCCCAAAGGCGGATTTGTAGTCCTGCGTGTCCCAACTCAGTTAAACTGTGGTTCATTTCCATTAAGGCGGTCAAAACCTTTGAACCTGTTCCACCTGCACCGATTACATTTATCAAAATCGGATTGGTAGGATTGATTAAATCTCTGTCTGTAAAATGTATTTTTTGTTTAGCTGTATTCATCACAATAGGTTTTTAAGTGTTTTGTTATTTGGTTTCAATACTTCTTTTGGAAAGGGGGTGTCTGTACCAATTAGGTCTTTCCAAATGGTTACACAATTTCCTTTTATCGGATTGTAATTCCCCAATAAATGGCTGAAATAACTGTTGAAAAAATAGCTTTCCCACGCTTGTATAAATTCTTCCACCGAAGCCGAATTTTGAATATCAATATTTACTGTTCCCATACATACGTTGCCATTTTCGTACACATTAAAAAATGGAGCGTAATGCAAAGGCGTTTTTTCTATGGGTCTTCTATCGCTTGACAAAGCAAATACAGAAAGGCTATTTTTATTTGCAAACCAAAGCATTGGCGGTACTTTAGCCTTGCCGTTGGGAATGCCCAAACCATTTACAAAATACAGTTGTCTTTGCTGTGCTTTGGTGTACCAAAGTACTGTACCTTTTTCACTCGGATTGATGTGTAAAATGTTGGTAGACAAAATTCTCTTTGGCTTTAAAAAGGCTTTGTTCTTTTCTTCATCGGTATGTAATGATTTTGCCAATACATTGGCTTCTTTTACGGTCAAAGGGTGTGCATTGATAGGGTTTCCGTTTCTATCCATATCAAAATGCTCCACATACATATCTATATTTATACCTTTGGTTTCATAAAAAACCAAAGCAGATTTTGGAAAATATAATGTTCCAAAATTCTCGGTGATGTCGTTTAAATTGTTCATTTTGTCGTCATTTTATATTCATCTAATAAACCGCATAAATGGTTCAGTAACGGAAACAAGCGGTTCTCAAAATCAAGGTTGGTTGCGGTTATTTCACTTCCGTCAAAGTGTTTGCTAATGGTGGGTTCTGCCATTGCTCCGTACTCATTAAATTCATTGTTAATGCTATCCGAAAGATTTTCATACAGCCAACCTTTGGTATCTGCTACAAATGAAATGTACTTTTCCATTCCAATGGTTTCATTGTCATAATCATCATTGTAAGGGTCTTGTTCGGAAATGGGTGCGTTTTTGAAAATACTTGTTTTTGGATATTCCGTAAAAAGTTCAAAAACTTTACAAGCCAATTGCCAACATTCTTGGTCAAATTCATCAAGGCTTTTAAAGATGTTTAAACGCTGTTTAAATAGTTGTAAATTGATACGATTGAATAGTTTCTGTTCCATTTTGTCGCCAATTTGTTCGGCTTGCTTCAACTCGCTTTTGTATCTTTCTGTTTCGTCTGTTTCATCGTCCTGTTCCACCCAATCGGTCATCATTTCATACATCCAAAACAGGTAGCTATTTTCTTGTCTGTAATACGGAATATCAGCAATGTGATACAGATAACTGCATACGCAAACCAATAACTGAGCGGTCTTTTTACGCCTTTTGTCGTTGAGCATTTTAAAGAGCGGAACCATAGGAATATAATACAAGGTCGTTCTTGTATCGTACCGTTCCTCACTTACAAAAAAGGTTTTCTTACTATTCTGTACCAATTGCAAACTATCCCAATTTAAATGGATACGTTTTAACTTGGTTTTTATATCCCACATCGCCAAAGCTATATTGTAGGGATAGCCATAAATTTGTGTTTGCATTGGTTCAATACTGTAATGCTCTGCGAGGTTGGAAAGGGATTGATAAAAATTCCGCTCTGTTTTTGCGGTTTCCTTACAAGCCTGTACGGATTGTTCCGTTTTCAGTTTAGGCAGGAATACCGACTTTAGAAAACCATTGGCAACATCGCTATTGGTACTGCTTTCCGCTTGTCTTTCTGCACTTGGTTTGCATCTTTTGGTCTTTGCATCCATTGTGCGAACTCGTTTAGCTGTCGGTGCAATTGCCGTTGTCGTTTCTGTTCGGGTATGCTGATAATTCCCGATAGGATATGTGGTTGCATAATTCATCGTTTTGATTTTTGGTTTAACCCTTTGTACCCATTACGCTTTCAAATTTGTACTCAACTGCATCGTCTTTTATTTGCGGTGCTGATACTTTTGCCGTTGTCAAAATAGGGTACATATTGGCATAAAAATTCATTACGGCTTCCACGCTCCAACGTGGTTCGGGGTCGGTCAGTTTGATGTCCTGTCCTTTATCTTTGAGTATAAAAACTCGCTCTAATTGCGTTGCTAATAACATAAATCTGATTTTTTGGGTTAATACTCTTGTTCTTCTTCTTCGTCCGTTTCATCAGTAGGATAATCTACTGTAACTTTTTCCTCTTGTTGCAGTTCGGGTTTTGTTTCTTCCATTGCTCCAAAAAGGCTCGGTGTTGCAAACTTGTCAGACAATGCTATTTTACGTTTGCGTATCTCGTCCGCTTTTTCGGGAAACTCCGTTATCTCGGGTACTTTCATCCACGCTTCACGGAATTTTCCCTCTTTTTCTAACTCATCCGCCTTTGCCATTCCGTCTTTAAATTTCTTGTCTTTGGCTTCCTGTTCTTTCTTCTGTTTGTCGGCTTTTTCTTTCTCCATAGCCGATTGTTTTTTGACTTCTTCTAATTGTTTTAGAAATTTTTCCATGTCCACCATTAAACCCGAAACGGTTTTGATGGGTGCGGTTATCTGCTCAAAAAAACCATCGTCAAACTCTTGGGGTGTTGCGTTAAATATTAGTGGCGGAATTAGGTTTTTGGCGTTATCTCCGCATTGTTCGTTATTGAGGATAACCGAAACGATTAGGTTATTTTCTGCTCTTTTTGAAATGTTCAGTTGTAATACCCCTGTAAAGTCCAACTGTGCTATCTGATTGAAAAAATTAGTATTCATTGCTGTAAAATTTAAGATGTTGTTAATTGTGCTTTGATTGCTCTTAGTTTCTCGTACATATCCGACCAATAGGTTTTCTGTCTTTTGTCAAACTCCGAAAAATTGCTGTCCTCGTGGCGATATTCTTTATATCGTCTTGCTATTTTTATGGCTTCCTTTAAATCTGTTACTTCGATTTGGCAACCATTTATGTCTGTTATTTTCATAGCTGTTGGATTAATTAATTTGTGCTATTTGTTCAATCCTACCATATACAATGCTTCTAAGGCTTGTCTTGTCGGGTGCATTGTATTCTGACCAATTGCCGTATTGCTTCACTACATAGTTTTTCAAAACATCTTCAAAACCAAACCGATAGCCGTGCAAGGGAACTGCTTTTTTGAAATAGGCATTTCGGTTTACTGCGTCTGCAAGCCAATTCTTTTCGGCTCGGTTCATTTTTTCGCCTTTGTTCAGTTTTTCCCTCAATAGATAAACCTTTGCAAATTGTAGGGTTTCCAATTCGGGTACATCATAGCGGACAAACTTGGTGGCTATTACTTTCGTTTCCATTATTCTTGTTTTTAAGGTTGATGATTGGCTATTTTCTGCTCTAACAAGGTTTCTAATATTTCCCATTCGCTGTCGTATTCTTTACCCTCAAAATGATAAGTATCGGTTTCTTGGTCAAATTGAAATTTTTCAAAATCTTCGTCTTCCAAATAAATATCTGTGAGTAGCTTGTCAGCAAATGTTGCTCTGCCATATATCAAGCAACCCAATTCCTCATAATCCTGTATGAAATTCACTTTATAGTGTTCTGCTATTTTTTGTACCACTTCCATATTAGGCGACCATTTTGTTTCGTATTGAAATACGTCTGTATCGCCTTCATACTGGTAGGTAGCAAAGAAATAACCTCCGTTATCTTCCGAAATAAAGTCGGGTAACTGTCCACATTTTTCTTTTAGTTCCTGTTCTGCCATTAACTTGAATAGCTTCTGTATCTGTTCGATTGCTTTGGGTTTACCCTCGAAAACAACCGTATTACTACACCAATTTGCCATAATGTTTGTTATTAGTAGACTACCACCGATTAAGGCGGTAGCCTGTGGTTATTTAGTTAGGGTTTAAGATTTCCGCACCATCCGTTGCAAAAGAGGTACACAAGTCAAATGCTTTCTGTGATTTGAGTTGGGCAGTACCACCCAATACAATACTCTGCAACTTGGCTTCATCATTTTTGTAATTGCGTACATTCTGATAATAGCCTGTAACGGCATTGTACGCTCCGAACAATGTGCCTTTAGTAGTATCCATTTGTTGCGTGTCGCTTATCATCGCGTAAGAAAAAGCATCATCAACGGTGTTTTTAAACAAGGTTGAAATTTCATCTTCTGCACCTTTTTTAATTAAGTCAAACGTTTCTTTATTCGGGCAAAGTGCCAATTGGATTAGCTTTCTTACTTCTCGGTCTGTTACTTTTACGCTTGCCCATTCATTAAAAATGTCCTCTAATTGGTTGCTCAAAGTGTTCGCCAGTCCCATAATTTTATGGGCGTTTTCGATACGTTGTTTTGCTCCCGAAGTATGTTTGATACGAACTACATTGGTCATACTGCGTAGCGAAGCATTTAGCGTATTTTGGCAAACAATTCTGACAGGTGTAAATGCGGCTGTGATACTTCCGCTACCATCGTGCGAAGTAGTTAGGAAAATGTATTTTTCTGTTACATCATCACCATTACCTACACGGATATAGTCGGGCAATTTGGCTGTGATAAATATGCGCTCTCCGTTGCCTAACGCTCCTGCGGTTTCATACAGAATACCCTCGCCACCGCCTACAATAGCATCAAAGAAATTAAAGGCTTCACGGTTTTGTACGATGTGGTAATCCTTACCAACTACACCTAATACTACATTGTTATCGGTGCGTATGTTGGCGAAATAGTTAGGTACTTCCAATTCACTACTGCCTATCTCTATGCCGTTTGCCGTTTCGATAATACCCGAACTTTTGGTAAATAGTGGTGATTTTACAACTTCGTAATCTAACCCTGCGTGTTTGATAGCTTCTTCGCTTGTTGGGTATTGCTCCACGATTTGCCCTAAACCGTGCCACGCTTTTTGTTGTACGCTAAAGAATGAATAACGTCCTGTTCTCTCGTTAAAATTGATATTATGTGCCATGATAAAATGATTTAAAATTGTTTGAATACTTGTTGTTAAAATGGGAGGTCGTCCTCTGTTTTTTTAGTGGCTGTTTCTACGGTAGCTTGTACAGTTTCTGATTTTTTACCACCTCCGTGCAGTTTGATTTGGGAGGTGTGAAAATTCAGTCCTGCGTGTGCTTCTCCGTCATTGCCTGTCCACGCTCTTGCAGTTACCCTGCCTGATAATTCCACCAACGAGCCTTTTGTTAGGATTTTGGCAACATTGGGCGTTATCCAATAGGAGCAATCAAAATAGGTCGTCTGTTCTATGCGTTCGCCCTGTTTGTTACGGTAGCTGTCGTTGATTGCTACCGAAAAGTTTACTACTTGTTTTTGCTGTGACGTTGTGCGTACCTCTGCATCTCTCGTCAATCTTCCTGTGATGTTCATAATTTCTATTTTTTGCGTTATTGATTTTGTTCTGATTTTATTCTGATTTTATTTTTTTTGATTTATTCGGTAATGAGAGGAGGTGCTGAAGTTTCGTTTCTCTTTTACCATTTCTAATGCTGTATTTTTTCATTTCTGACATTTTTTTTATTCGTTTAAAGAGCCGGAGTATGCTTTGTTTCGTTTCACGAGCATAAAAGGTTCGTGTTTAGCAACAGCAAGGTTTTGACAAAAAATACGACCCGAATGGGTGGAGATTTTTTGGCAAACCCGCAGGGCTTGACCTTGATGCTGCGTTAAGAACACGGAAATACCTTTGCTCTTGAAATGGGACAAAACAGCATACTGGCTCTTGGATAAAAGCCTATGTGGAAGCCAATGGAAAAGGCATTAAGAAATGGTCTATGTGATTACAAAACCAGCATTTATCTGGCAGAATTTTTAACCATTTTTAAGTGTTTGTGGCTATGAAAGCCACCAAAAGGATATTGAAAAATATTGCTTGGAATTTGGCCAGAATTTTTCGATATGTTTTTCAGTATATCCAACCAAAGCTCTTTTATGCGATGGGGTTGAGGAAAGAAAATAAATGTGCTTTGGGGATAAAATATGGGCACAAAAAAAGCAGGATCGTTAAATCCTGCTTCTAAATCTTACCTAAAGGATTATAAAATCTATCCAACAACAAGCTCTTCCTTAGTAGCTAAAAATGCACGTTCCATAGATTGGAATTTATCTGAAACCAAATCCATATCCTTACTGATTTTTTGGCTGGTAATTTTAGCATAAATCTGTGTGGTAGAAATGTTTTTATGCCCCATCATTTTGCTAAGGCTTTCAAGTGGAACACCTTCGGTCAGAAACATTGTTCCGAAAGTATGCCTGGCTGTATGAAAACCAATTTTATGCTCTGGAAAAACCTCTGCCTGCCCTGCAACCTTGCGGATATGGGTGTTGCAAGTAGCATTAGATGGTATAGGGAAAACAAGTTCATTCCTCATAACACCCACGTATTTATTAATTATTCTTTTAGGTATTTCAAGCAAACGCACATTTGATGCAATGTCTGATTTTTTACGCCTGCTTATGATCCATTGATGCCCGTCAAAGAATGATTGGATATTGCTTCGCTTTAACTTCTTAATATCGGCATAAGATAAACCTGTAAAGCAACTGAATACAAATAAATCCCGGACTAAGTCAAACCTTGCATCTACTTTATGAACCATAATCTTCTCCACATCTTCTTTCAGCAGATAACCCCGATCTTTCTCGTTCATCGTAATCTCGTAATCTTCGAAAGGATTTTTTCTGATTAGTCCTTTTTTAATAGCAAGCTCTACCATTCGGATGACAGGCATCGTATAAACCCATACGGTATTATGCGTACATTCCTTATCTACACGCAGAAAGAAGTCGAACTCACGAATAAAATCTGGTGTAAGTTCTCTGAAAGCCATATCGGGTCTGTAATAACGCAATTGGATAAACTCAGCTAAGTGTCTATAAACAATATCATATTTCGCATAAGTGCTTGCAGAACGTTGTTCTTTATCGACCATTTTTTTAAAGTCGCCATTGTGATCTGCAAAAACAGTAAGAATTGTATCGGCCATAACACCGATACCTAAAAAGGAAATCTTTAGTTTTTGTGCTGTAACGAAACCTTCATCTTTAAACATTTCATCATAATGCTGGTCTATGCGCAATCTTATTTTATCCAATTTAAGGTTGATTGCCAATGCTTGGGTACTCTTGCCTAAAACCCTACCGTGTTTTAAATCCCATATTTTAGGATCTATTTCTAATTTTGTACTGAAAGATGTTGGTTTACCATCAACGGTAATACGCCCCATAATTGCAACTGTACCATTCTTCTTCGGTTCATTTTTCTTTAGGTAGAAAAGTAGTTTGAACGTGGATTTTTTTGTCTTCTCCATAACTCAAAAATTTAATGTTTAAAATTAACTTTCATTGAGTTACAAGTAAATATGAAAAATGATGCAAATAACTGAAGTATAAATGGTTATAGTATTTTATTTAGGTATTAACCAGTAACGATTTAGTAACCTAACCTTGTCATTTCAAGCCCAAAAACTAAAGTACACAGTCTTCCAACTTTGTACTACCACTTTATAAACCACTATATAGTAACGGTTTTCGCCGTTTTGCTTACTTTTGCTTTTTATTAATTCTTTTTACAAAAAAACACTGAAAAAACGCATTCAATTATGTTGTTTGAAAACCAGTAGCTGTTCATTGTTAAATTAGTCAAAATTTAGAATTGAGTTTAAAACTCAATGAAAGAATCCGTTTTAATATGCTGAAATTTTATTTAGTCCAGGATTTATTTTTTGCTGTCTTTTTACAATCAAGATTTTTTTTTAACATTCATCTAAGAAATTTAAATTCAATTACATAAAACATAATTAACTAAATAATTTGAATTTAATCAATATCAAACGCAACTATTTTTTTTTTCTCCATCTTTTAATAAATAATCATCTTAAAGTTTTTTTTTACAAACTGAAAATTTTTCTATATGAATTTATTTTAGAAATTAATTAAATAATCTTTGGGATGTAATTAGCTTTTGGCAGTTACATCCCATAGATTACCTAAAATTTATTTGTGTACAGATCTATTTTCTTGATTATATAATATTCTGAAACAGTAAGAATTTTTACAGCATTTTATTTTTTAAATAACCATTAAAGACATATACAAACATGGAAAACACCATTGTCAATTACCATGCTACCTTTTCAAAAACTTCTGGTATTTCTGAGGCTGCTAGAGCAAATTTTACAGCACTAAAAAGCAGTCGTTTTACAGTTAATCAAATTAATTATATTGAGAACAAGCGTCAATTAATTAGAGAACATAATAATGTACTAATTGATATTGACCAAAAAACAATCAACATCTATCATATCAATATTAATGATATTCCCTCTTATATTTTAAACAACAAAATACGTACATTACCAAACACTTACAACATTGCTTATTGGGCCTGGGAATTCAACAAACTTCCAGAAGAGTTTGTTTCATTAATTTCCCTTTTTGATGAAATATGGGTTCCTAGTAGCTTTTGTCAAAATATTTTTACCTCATATTCTTTCAAACCTGTTGTAAAAATCCCTCATTTGATAGAATCAATAGAGATTGAAGAAAGCAAACCTAAAATAGAATTACAAAATAAATTTGTTTTTTTATCCATATTCGATTCACTGAGCACTCCCGAAAGAAAAAACACAGATGGCCTTATCCAATGCTTTTTAGACACTTTTTCTACTAATCCTGACGTTGTACTAATATTAAAAACAGTTAATTTAGAAAAAAACAAACGATTATATAAGAAACTTACTGAAAAGGCAAATCACCATAATTCGATTATACTTATTAACGAGAACTATACTAAAAAAGAAATCATACAGCTCATTGATTCCTGTCATTCTTATGTTTCCTTACATCGATCCGAAGGTTTTGGATTGACTCTTGCCGAGGCTATGTTAAGAAACAAAATCGTAATAGGAACTGGCTATTCGGGAAACTTAGAGTTCATGAATGCCCAAAATAGTTTCTTAGTTCCTTATCAGTTAATCACAAAAGATGAAGATGCTGGTTTTATAAAAAAAGGGTATCAATATGCTGAACCTGATATCGATAATTCAAAGAAGATTTTAAAATTCGTTTATGCTAATTACAATAATCTCGAAGACATAAAACTAAATGCTAAACAATCCATAGAAAACTCATTTAGCAAAAAAGCCATTGGCGATTTGATGAATTCCAGATTAGCTAAAATAAGTTCTTTTATGAAAGAAAGAAGCAATGTCAATTTAGCTAAAAACAGCGAGTTAATCACTGAAAACATACGATTAAAACACGATATTAAGAAATATGAAGGAAATATAATTATAAAATTTAAAACTATTTTAAAATCAAAAACACAAAAAATGGTAGCTTATCTATTTTTTATATTTTGATTTTATGGTTCGTAGTGCTTTCTTGCAACTTAAAACACAGCTAATTAACTTGCTTTTTTGCATTTTTCTTAACTCTGCTTCTAATTCTTTCACTCTACTTTTATAATTGATTAAAAGTATCATGCTTTCATTTGCATTTTTAAAATTACGTTTAATAGATTCTGCTCTAGTAAGCATTTTAGAACCAATGCTTTTATATGATAATTTATTTTGAGTATCAATTTGAGCTTTTTTAGCTTTTTCCTTTGCTAAATTTCTATCATTGTAAGCTAATCTCATTTTTTCAACACTATCTACTAACAAAGGATCAGCCCAAATGGTATTGTTACAAAAATTAACATCAGGGTTTTCTATAGAATTAATTACATAGTCTACAAGAAAACTATTTCCCTTATTCATAAATTCTAAATTTCCTGAATAATTTGTAGCAATTGTCGGTTTCCCTAAACACATTGCTTCTGCAAGTGTTAACCCAAAACCTTCTGAATGATGCAACGAAACATAACAATCACATTGATTTATAAAATGATTTAAATCGTTTTTTTCTAAATCAATGTCAACAATCTTGATATTAGATTTATCTCTAATTTCATTTAGTACTAAAGCATAATCTTTAGGATTGTTTTTTGCATTAGAACATTTGATAATTAACTCAACGTCAGTCTCAACTGGAAAAGCTTCAATAAAAGACTGAATTAAAAACAAGGTATTTTTCCTTTTTATGGAGCTTCCAAAATTAAAGATAAACAAGAAACTGTATTTTTGATTATCGTATATATCTAGAAAGCCTTTTTTTGCCAAAGGAGTTAAATCAACTTCAACAGGATGCGGAACCGTCATAATTGGCCCCAAGAAATGTTGCCTGAAAATATCCCTGCAATACGTTGATGGAGTCCATATTTCATGAAATAAGTGAAGTGTTTTTTGTATTTCCTCAGGAACATATTCTGATTCCCAAACAAGAAACAAAATATTATATCTATTTAAAAAGGAAGTAGTTTGAATTCCTGAAAAAAAATCAGAAATATCATTAAGTGATAATTGAATTAAGTTGATACTATATTTAAAGCTATCTTCATTAATAGTTCCTTTTTTTAATTTCAAATAATCAATCTTAGCACAAGATAAGCCGACTGATTCCATTGCTTTTAGGTTCAATCGAACGGCTTCCCCTAAACCAAATTCTCCATCAATATAACCAACAACATTAACACCTAAATCTAACTTATTCATTTTTAATTTTCAAATATTAAACTCTAATTCACCTCCAAAGACTGTAAACTAACCAAGTTCGCATAATTCCCTTTCATGTTCAATAATTCCTCGTGAGTACCTTGTTCAACAATTCTTCCTTTACTCATTACCACAATTAAATCGGCATTTTGAATCGTTGACAAACGGTGAGCAATAACAATAGAAGTTCTATTCTCCATCATGTTTTCTAATCCCACTTGTACTAATTTTTCCGATTCGGTATCCAATGCAGATGTGGCTTCATCCAAAATCATAATGGGAGGATTTTTCATTACTGCTCTTGCAATCGCCACACGCTGACGCTGTCCTCCAGATAACATTCCACCTCCATCGCCCACAGGACTATTGTATTGCTCTGGAAATTCGGAAATAAAATTATGAGCATTCGCCACTTTAGCAGCACTTACAATCGCTTCTATGTTAGGATTATCAATACTTAACGAAATATTATTAGCAATAGTATCATTAAATAAAATAGAATCCTGAGCCACAATTCCCATTTGTTTCCTTAGCGAATCTGTTGTAACCTCCTTGATATTGACACCATCAAAAGTGATACTTCCTTCGGTAACATCATACAATCGAGTAACTAAATTGGCCAAAGTCGATTTCCCACTACCCGATTCTCCTACTAATGCCACTCTTTTTCCTTTTGGTACCGTTAGATTAAAATCTCTTAAAACATATTCCGAATCGTACTTAAACGAAACATTAGTAAACTTAATTTCATTTTTAAATTCGGTAATCGCTATAGCATCAAGATTGTCTTTTAGCGGATTGGTTGCGTCTAAAATAAAAGCAACTCTCTCATAAGCGGCATTTCCTCCCATTAAAGCTTGGTTTGCCTTTGTAATTGCCTTAGCTGGTGTCAAAATTTGGTAGGCTAATCCCATATAAGCAATAAAAGCACTTCCACTCATAGAACCATCAATTAACACCAAAGATCCTCCATAAACTAACAAAATAGAGATTACAAAAATCCCTAAAAATTCACTCATTGGACCTGCCAAACTCATTCGGACTCCAATTTTATTGTTCAAATTATTTATGTATTCTGTGGAATTAAAATAACGACGTATAAAAAATTGCTCCGAAGTAAAATTTTTAATCACTTTTATTCCTCCAAGAGTTTCTTCAATATCGGATAATAAATGCCCCTCTAATGAAAAAATATCACCCGATTGGCTTTTGATGGATTTACTCATTCTCGATATCAAAAATCCAGAAATAGGTAAAAACAAAAACACGAATATGGTCAATTTCCAACTGATAAAAAACATGGATGCCAAAGTAAAAACAATCGTTAGTGGTTCGCTTACCATCATTAAAATACTTAAAAAAGCACTTTTAATCGTGTTAATATCCGAAGTCATTCTCGAAATTAAATCTCCCTTTCTTTCATTCGAAAAGAAAGAAACTGGCAAACTGATTACTTTTTGATACACATCATTTCTCAAATCTTTTAATATTCCATTATTCAAATACGTCATATAAACTATCGAAATGAAATTGAAAAGATTTTTCAATAAAAAAGTAGTTAAGACAAACACTACCATCCATATTAAAGTACTCAAAGCGCCATTGGTTTCAGTATTATGAGTAATAAAATAGTTTAATGAATTTTCTAAATAGCTTTTATCCAAACTTTTAAAACCTTCATAAACGGGTTTAACATGCACTTTTTCTCCATCAGAAAACAAAACTTTCATTAATGGAAAAAGTGAAAGCATCGAAATAGCCGAAAAAAAGGCATATAAAACATTAAAAATGATACTGATTATTAAATTTCTCTTATGAGGTACTAAATACTTTAAAAAGCGTTTGAAATTTTTCATTGAATGATTTTAGATTAAAGACTAACCTAATTATTTTTGAGGTCAATAATTTTTGTGCAAAGATAAAATTAAAATAGTTTTAAAACTAACAAACCAAAAATGAATAAACTTACAAAAAGCAATGTTTTTAACTCGCTAAATTTCATCTTATCGTAACCAAGACTCATTACCCACACCTAAATTACCCATACAATTACAAGCCCTTTAATAATACAATTTCTAGAAAATTTTTTCGTTCCTTTGCAAGCATCAATTTGTCACTTGAATTTTAAATAAAAAATGGAAAATCTTAACGAAGAAGTCCACAAAGCTTACGAAATAATCCAACAAGGTGGAATCATCCTTTATCCTACCGATACGGTTTGGGGAATTGGTTGCGATGCCACTAATCCTGAAGCGGTAGCCAAAATTTATGCTTTAAAACAACGAGAAGAAACCAAAAGCATGATTGTTTTAATGAATGGCGAAAAAATGATGTACAACGTTTTCAAAGAGATTCCAGAAGTTGCCTGGCAGATTCTAGATTTATCTGAAAAACCAACGACACTAATTCTGGACAATCCTAGAAATGTAGCTCCTAATCTAGTTGCATCAGACAAAACCCTAGGAATTCGATTAATTAAAGAACCTTTTTGTTTTAAATTATTGGAACGAATGAAAAAACCTTTAGTGTCAACTTCTGCTAATATTTCAGGTCAGCCCACTCCAAAAAGTTTCAAAGAAATTAGTCCCGAAATTATAAAAGGCGTGGACTATGTTGTAAATTTGCATCGCGAAAAAATTTGCCAGAATCCGTCAACAATTATAAAATTGACTAATGATTCTCAGGTAAAAGTGATTAGGAAGTAGAAAAGAGCCACGAATTCACTAATTTTATTTTTTAAATGACTCTTCAATGGCACAAATTATTCACAAAGACGAGAGCTTTCAAATTATGGGAATTCTGTTTGATGTTCATAATAATTTAGGAGGAGGTTTTTCTGAAATAGTATACAAAGATGCTTTAGAATATGAGTTTAAAAAACTTAACATTCCTTTCGAAAGAGAAAAAGAATACAATGTCAAATACAAAGACATTATTTTGAATCATAAATTTTATGCAGATTTTGTAGTATTTGATTCAATTATTTTAGAACTAAAATCATGCGAAAAACTAGATTCGAAACATATTGCTCAGTGTATTAATTACCTAAAAGTTTCGTCAAACAAACTGGCTATTTTAGCTAATTTTAATAACAAGTCGCTTGAATATAAAAGAATCGTTTTATAAAAATCAATAAAAAATTTGTGCCATTAAAACCGATAAAAAATATTTTTTAATTCGTGAATTCGTGGCAAACCTAATATGAACTACAAAGACTCCTTACATAATCCCATTTTTGAAGTTATTTCTCAAGCATCCAAAGCACTCAACGTTGAAAGCTATGTTATTGGAGGTTTTGTACGTGATTTAATTTTAAAAAGAGACTTTAAAAAAGACATCGATATTGTTGCGGTAGGCAGCGGAATCAAATTAGCTTTGAAAGTCTCTGAATTACTTCCAAAAAAACCAAAAGTCCAAGTTTTTAAAACTTACGGAACTGCTATGTTGCGTTTTGAAGATACCGAAATCGAATTTGTAGGAGCAAGAAAAGAATCTTACACGCACGACAGCCGTAATCCTATTGTGGAAAACGGAACACTGGAAGATGACCAAAACCGTCGTGATTTTACGATTAACGCATTGGCATTATCATTAAGTGAAAGCAATTTTGGAGAACTATTAGATCCTTTTGGAGGTTTAGTAGATATCGAAAACAAGATTCTAAAAACACCTTTAGATCCAGACATTACCTTTTCTGATGATCCATTGCGAATGTTAAGAGCCATTCGTTTTGCCACGCAACTGAATTTCGAAATTGAAGTAAATTCTTTTCAATCCATCACCAATAATGCTGAAAGAATCAAAATCATTTCTGGAGAACGCATTGTAGATGAATTGAATAAAATCCTTTCTGCAGCAAAACCGTCTATTGGATTTTTATTACTTTATAAAACGGGGCTTTTAGACATCATTTTACCCGAATTAACTGCTTTAAATCAGGTAGAAGAAATTGAAGGACATACCCATAAAAACAATTTTTATCACACTTTAGAGGTGGTTGATAATATTTGTCCCAATACGGATGATGTTTGGTTGCGATGGGCTGCTTTATTGCACGATATTGGAAAAGCACCAACCAAAAAATTCAATAAAAAACAAGGTTGGACTTTTCACGGACATGAATTTTTAGGCGGAAAAATGGTCAAAAAACTTTTTGAACGCTTGCACATGCCATTGAACCAAAAGATGAAATTCGTGCAAAAAATGGTTATGATGAGTTCCCGACCAATTGTTTTATCACAAGATATTGTTACGGATTCGGCAGTGCGAAGACTAGTTTTTGATGCTGGTGAAGATGTAGAAGATTTGATGACACTTTGCGAAGCTGACATCACGACTAAAAATCCAAATAAGTTCAAAAAATACCACCATAATTTTGTCATTGTACGCAAAAAAATAGTTGAAGTGGAGGAACGTGATAGTGTTCGTAATTTCCAACCACCAATTTCTGGCGAACAAATTATGACTATTTTCAACTTGAAACCTTCGCGCGAAATTGGTATTCTCAAAGAAGCGGTAAAAGAAGCTATTTTAGAAGGAGAAATTCCAAATGAATATGAAGCTGCCTATAATTTTGTATTGAAACGAGCCGAAAAATTAGGATTAAATCCAATTGAAAATTAACGTTTGTTTGCTATACCTTAAGCTTAAAAATTCTTAATTTTATAAAAATTTAAGGGAGATGGATATAGCCGAATTAAAATTAGAACTAATAGCAAAAATTATTGCTACCAATGATGTCGTTCTTTTGAATAGAGTTAAAGAAATCATGGATTCTTATGAGCCAAATACTGCGGTTAATGAACCAACATTAGCTTATGAAAAAACAAGATTTTTTTCTACAGAAGAACAGCGAAGAATAAATCTTGCCGTCCAACAATATGAAAATGGTGAATGCATTTCGGATGAAGAAGCTCAAAAAGAAATTCAAGAATGGCTAGAAGATTAATATGTTCTGTAGAAGCCCGGAATTCTAGAAAAAGCATTTTTGACTACTGGAATAATCGAAATAAATCAAAAGTTTATAGCAGAAAACTAAACTTACTTTTCAATACTAACTTAAAAATTGTAATCCAACTTCCTGAATCTGGAAAACCTACTTTTAGAGAAGATGTAAAATTCATAATTGTAAGTCATTTTGAAATTATTCATAAAATAACCCCAAATGAAATTGTCGTTTTAGACATCTGGGACACCAGACAAAATCCCGAAAATTTCCCTATTTAAATAAATAACCCCTTGAAAAAACACTTTTTAAAATCAGCCAAAATAGCTTTAATTCTTGTATATCTTGTCATTTTTGCGGGCGCTTTTGTCCGATTAACTGGTTCTGGAATGGGTTGTCCTGATTGGCCAAAATGTTTTGGATATTACATTCCGCCAACAGAGGAAAAAGAATTACTTTTTACCGCTGGAAAAGAATACAATAAAGGACAAGTAATTATAAAAGACCAATCATTATTGGTAGCTAAAAGCAGTTTTACTTCAAAAACCACCTTTGATTCCTCCAATTGGGAAAAATATACCAAACACGATTATGCGGTTTTCAATCCATTACACACTTGGATAGAATACATTAACCGATTGTTTGGCGCATTAGCTGGAATAGCTTGTATTGTTTCGTTTATCCTTTCTTTTGGCTTTTGGAAAGACAATAAAAAACTCATTTTACTTACTTTCTTGGTTTGTATATTAATGGGATTTCAAGCGTGGTTAGGAAAAACAGTTGTGGATTCAGTTTTGAACCCTGTCAAAATTACTACCCACATGTTAGCTGCTTTACTGATTGTTGCTTTTCAATTAATCACTATTTATGCCGTTCAATACAACCGAAAATCATTAATTTTTGATACTAAATTTCATTGGTTCTTAGTTATTTCATTGATTTTAACGTTAATTCAAGTTGTTTTAGGAACAAGTGTGAGAGAAGAAATTGATACGATTTCTAAAACTGGTGCTCCTGAAATATTATGGCTTCAAAATCCGAGTGTATCGTTTTACATACATCGCACTTTTTCAATAATAGTTTTGTTAACCAATTTGTATTTATTTTCTAGAAACAGAAAACTCAATTTAGGTTTTTCAAAAATGAATTGGGTGATAATTTTACTTTTTATGGAAATCATTTCCGGAATTGCAATGTATTATTTTCATTTTCCTTTTGGTACACAGACCATTCATATTGTACTGGCAGCCTTACTTTTTGGAGTTCAATTTTATATGATTTTAGAATCAAACCGCAAGAAAACAAATTTATAAACTATATTTGCATCTGACTATATTGTCGCAATATATTGTTTTGATACATTTTGAATGTCTAAACTTGCTGCTGAAGATAAATTTCTGGATTTATCAGATTACGGAAGACCTTTTGGTAAATTAATTGCCAATTCATTAAAAAATACACGATTCACTCCAATTCACGTTACGCTACTTTTTGGTTTTTCTGGTATTATGGGCATTTATTGTATTTTGACCAATCACTTCGTTTGGGCTGGACTTTTTATCCTTTTAAAATCAATTATAGATGCCGCCGATGGAGAATTGGCTAGAATAAAAAACACACCGTCTTACACTGGAAGATATTTGGATAGTATTTTTGATATTATCCTTAATTTTTTGTTTTTTCTAACGATTTGCTATGTATCTACAACATCGCTTTGGTTAACGCTATTGTCGTTTTGTTGTATTCAATTGCAAGGTACTTTGTATAACTATTATTATGTTATTTTAAGAACAAAGTCTGTGGGAGGAGATGCTACCAGTAAGATTTTCGAATATAAATCTCCAAAAGCACTTCCTGGAGAAAGTCAAAAATCAGTTGATTTTCTATTCCAAATTTACACGATTGTTTATGGAATTTTCGACAAAATCATTCACACTTTAGATCCCGAAGCTTATAAGGTAAAAACATTTCCTAATTGGTTTATGACCTTTGTTTCTTTGTACGGATTGGGTTTTCAATTATTATTAATTGCCGTTTTATTACCTCTGGGTTGGATTGAAATGATTGTTCCTTTTTTTATTGGTTATTCGCTCTTAATTTTTGTTTTAATAGGAATTCGAAGAGTTTATATCAAATAACTGATTCTATTTTAGTACAATCATTCTGGTATAATGCTCTCTTCTTTTGGACGAGATATATTTCATTTAGTCCTCCCGAAATTTCGGGATTATTGGACTATTTTGAAATAACAAACGGTATAAAAAAGAGTAAAAACGAATGTCTTTACTCTTTTTTCGAATGATTTTGGAATGTTATTTTTTAGTTTTAATCGAACAACCAATTGCTTTAGTTGTTTCTGGCGAAGGCGTTTTACCACTTTCTAAAGCTGCAATAGCGTTTTCAAGGTACTTTTCTTTTACATCAGCAGCGCTATCCACATTATCATCAATAGCTCCAATGTACTTTACCACACGATTTTTATCTAATAAAAAGACATGAGGTGTTTTTGTAGCACCATACTGAGGATAAATCTTTTGCCCTTCATCAAATAAATAAGGAAAAGCAAAACCTTTTTCTTTGGCTCTAACTTTCATTAATTCAAAGCTATCTTGGGCTTGAACCGCTGGATCATTTGGATTTATTGCCAATAAAATATACCCTTTTGATTTGTATTTTTTAGCCAAATCATTGATTCTATCTTCATACTTTACAGCAAAAGGACAATGATTACACGTAAAAACAACAATAAAGCCTTTTGCGCTCTTGTAATCAGACATTCCATACATTTTCCCATCAACCGATTTTAATTTAAAATCAGTCGCTGTATCGCCAATTTTGTAAGGCGTTGGCACATTGGAAATAAAAGCTGTCCCTAAAAAGACAGAAACAAATACTAAAAGAGTTGGTAAAATTTTCATGGTCTAAAATTGTTAGTTAATATTGGAATTCACATATTCATCTAATTCTTCATAGCTGGCAAACATCTTTTCTACAAAAACTTTTTTACCATCTTTAATGATTAAAGTTGCCGGAATGGAGCCCGACCAATCTTTATCTACAGCCGGAAGCCAAGTATTATAATCCTTATCAGTTAGCAAAACCACTTCTGATTTTATGGCTTTCTTTTTCAAAAAAGGCAATAATTTTGCTTCGTATTGGTTCTTAAAATCCAAACTTACAAGCACTACTTTTACGTTTTTATTTTCGGAATTGAGTTGTTCGAAATGGGGTAATTCCTTCACACAAGGAGCGCACCAAGTTGCCCAAAAGTTGACTACATAAGTTGTATTAGCATCACTTAAAACCGCTTTTTCCAGAGCAGTATAATTATCATAAACAGCTATTTTTTGAGCTTGAATTTGAAGCGAAAAAAGAAACATCACGGCAAACAAAATATAATATTTCATATCTATTTTTTAAAAAATTTAATCGAACGAATTTACAATCTTTATGTTGTTTTTGGTGCAGCATTAACAAAAAATTATTAGTGTCAATTTCTCAATATTAAGACCTCAACTATACGTTTTCATAGTCCTAATTGAGTAAAAAAAAAGACACCTTTTGCAACTAAAAATGAGTATCGATTTGGTAATAATTTAACACTAAAAAAAATGATTTTTCAGAGTGGTTTTAAGTTTATTTTGAACAGCTATTTTTAAGCCAAAAAACGAACTTAAAACACCTAAAAAAGCAACATTTTTTTTCCTTTTTTACTCTAAAAAAAGCAACTATAAAAAAGATAAAAGTACAGCTCAAAAAAACAGTTCAAAAATTTACCTAAAAAATTAGCCCTAAAAAACACACTCTTGATTAAAAGAAAAACACAACAACAAAAAGTATTTAAAAGTCACTTATTGCTAATAGCAAAACGCATAATAAAATTGTCAAAAATGCTTTTTTTACTAAATAAAAAATATACTTTTACAAAACCATAACTTTAAAAAATAACTTTGCATTTTTTTGAACAAAGAGTGTAAATTTCGAAATGTAATCTCGTAAAACTGAGCAAAATAGCTAAAAACCCCATAGATAATGACTATAGAGATAATCTATAGTATATTTTAAAAATTTAAATTCCAGTATTTTAAACACAATTACTTAAACTATAAAATGAATATAATAAATTTACTCAAAATAAAACATTGACAAGCCACACAAAACTAACTTATACCAATAACAACAGTCAAATATAAAAACTAAATTATATTACTTAAAGTAAAAATTTAAGTGAAAAACAACCAAAACACAACTCCTTTAATATCCAAAAAAACATCAATTACAACCTACTCAAAACACCTTTAATCAGGAGATCTAGTCAAGACAAAACCAACATACAGTACTCCATCACCCACTATTTTTTCTTTACAATTTTTTAAAAAGCTAAAATCTAAAACTAGCAACTTTACTTTTTTAAACTATATTTACAAGAAGTAATCACCAACTTAAAAAGGTTCTTTTTTTGAGACCAAAATCAAGTCGATTTTCGCTTCAAAATCAAGCCCTTTTTTCATCTAAAAAAACAACAAAAAACACTACATAAAAAACTCAAAAAAAATGAAGTCAGAAAAAGAAAAAATGATTGATGGAGAACAGTATTTAGCAGGCGATCCAACCCTGATAAAAGAGCGAAGAAAAGCTAAAAATTTATTACATAGATTGAACGTAACCGAATACCGACTAACTAAAAAAGCAAGAGAAATTTTAAAAGAATTAATTCCAAATGCTGGACCTAATTTATATATCGAACCCCCTTTTCATTGTGACTACGGATACAATATTATTTGCGGAGAAAATGTATACTTCAATGTCAATTGTGTGGTGCTCGATTGCACTAAAGTGACTATTGGTTCCAACGTGTTTTTTGCTCCCAGCGTTCAATTGTACACCGCCACTCACCCGCTCGATGCTGAACTTAGAAAGACACTTGAAAATGCCTTACCGATAACTATTGGAGACGATTGTTGGATAGGTGGAAATTCGGTAATTTGTCCTGGAGTAACAATTGGAAATGGATGTGTAATTGGAGCTGGTTCAGTAGTAACGAAAAACATTCCTAACAATTCATTGGCGGTTGGCAATCCTGCCAAAGTAATTCGAAAACTAAATCAATAAAACGCAACTTTAATAAAAAATGCTTCAACTAAAACACATCCATCATATCGCCATTATTTGTTCTGACTACGAAAAATCAAAACAGTTTTACACTGAGATTCTCGGACTAGAAATTGTTCGTGAAGTATATCGCGAAGAACGAAAGTCCTACAAACTCGATTTAGCATTGAACGGGAATTATTGTATCGAATTATTCTCTTTCCCTAATCCTCCCGCAAGACCTTCAACTCCCGAAGCGCAAGGATTACGTCATTTGGCTTTTGCTGTCGAAAACTTAGACCAGACGGTCATTTTTATAAATTCTAAAAACATTTATGTCGAACCCATTCGCGTTGACGAGTTCACCCAAAAACGATTTACTTTCATAGCCGATCCTGACCGTTTACCTATTGAATTCTACGAACTTTAATTTTTTCAACTAAATTACATTATAACAAAACACGAGCTGTTTTTTAAATTTCGATTCCTTTTAACTAAATTCGCAGTTCTTATAACATTTTGTCACACAAAATTAAACTCTGATGAATAAAATAGCTCTAATTAAAAAGAATCATCAATTTATTAAAATTCGAAAACTAATCATCGTTTCTTTATTAATTGGCTTTCTTTCTGCTTTTTTAGGGCTTAGTTTAAAAAAAATAACAGAATACTATGAAGAAATATTCTTTCATCAAGCCAATGTAAATCCGTTTTTATATATTTTATTTCCTGTTTTTGGTTTGTCAGTAATTTATTTTTTACGCGAATATCTTTTTAAGAAAAAAGAAAACAAAGGCATTAAAGAAGTTTTTGAAAGCACCAATTCTAAAACAAAAAACCTTCCTTCTTATAAAATTCCATCCCATACCATCAACGGATTACTAACGGTTATTTTTGGAGGTTCTACGGGAATCGAAGTTTCTACAGTTGTAGCAACAGCTACCATTGGATCTGTGGCACATCAAAAAGAAAACATCTTTCGCCAATACAAAACCGAACTAATTTGTGCCGGAGTAGCAGCTGGAATTACCGCTTTATTTAGCAGCCCCATTGCTGGTATTCTATTTGCCCATGAAGTAATTTCGAGAAAAATAACCCGTGCTTTTATCCTCACAAATCTAATAGCGGTATCGATTGCTTTTGGTCTATTGACTTTATTAAAAGAAGAGCCTTTGTTTGCCGTTTCTATTACTACCTGGCATTTAAGAGCGATTCCATACTTTATTTTACTAGGAATTTTGGCCGGAATAAATTCGGTTTATTTAACCAAATGTGTGTTGTTTTTCAAATCAAGATTTTCAAAAATCTCAACTCACTATCACAAAATCATTTTAGGTTCTGCAATTTTGAGTATCTCACTTTTTATCTTTCCACAATTGTATGGAGAAGGATATCATGCTATCAAAACCATCATTATCAGTAGCGACAGCAAAATACCTTTAACGCTCACTTTAGCTTTTACCTTCATAGGGATTTTAATTTTGAAACCTATTGTAACTTCCGTGACTCTTGCTTCTGGAGGCGATGGTGGCGTTTTTGCACCTAGCCTGTTTATTGGTGCATTCTTGGGCTTATTAGTTGCATCTGTACTCAATACTTTTTTTGATATACAAATCATCCCTATTAACTTTATGGTTATTGGTATGGCTGCGGTTTTGAGTGCGAGTATCCACGCTCCATTTACTGCTATCTTTTTAGTTTGCGGACTGACTAACAATTACACTTTGTTTATTCCCATATTAGGTGCTTGCCTTATTTCTAAATATACCGCAAAAATGATCTACCCTAACACGGTTTACACCTTTGTTCCAAGTATTTAAATTTAAAATTATGCCGACTTCTAAAATCAAACGCAGTTATCGTAAAACCCGCTACATTCTTTACAAAGAGACTTTAATTGATTATAAAGAGCAATTTTGGTCTTTTTTAGGTTCATTTGTTGGAATTGGGCTCATTGCCTTTTTCCAAAGTCGCCAATTTTCACATCAGGATGCGGTGTATCTTATTGGTTCATTTGGCGCTTCTAGCGTATTAGTTTATGGAATCATCGAAAGTCCATTCTCACAACCCCGAAATCTTATTGGAGGACATTTAATTTCTGCTTTTATTGGAGTAAGTATCAATTATTTACTACCTCATACTATGTACATTGCAGCACCGTTAGCGGTTTCATTGTCGATAGTTTTTATGCAAATAACAAAAACCTTGCATCCTCCTGGGGGAGCAACTGCCTTGATAGCCATTATTGGTACACCAAGAATTAAAGACTTAGGATATTGGTATGTATTATCTCCTGTGCTAACCGGAGTATTAATCTTGTTTTTTACTGCTTTAATTTTTAACAACATGACCTCCAGCCGTAAATATCCTGCACATAGTACTTACAGCAAACGCTACCATAAAATCATAAAACGGTTCAAACGTAACAACTAATTCATTATCAAAACTATCGTGGTTTGTTTATAAAAATACACAAATCGCATTGGGATTAAAAAGGATTAAATGTACCTTTGACTTTTTTATAAAAACAACGATTATGGTTTATAAATTTAGAGTAATCTTAGACACAGAAGAAGATATTTTTAGAGATATCGCTATACTAGATGACGATACTTTAGAAGATTTACACAATGCTATCTTCAACTCTTTTGGATTTGATGGTATGGAAGTCGCTTCTTTTTACACCTGCGATGAAACCTGGAATCAAGAAGATGAAATTTCGCTTTTTGACACTGGAGACGTTCCTGGCGAACAAAAAATCATGAGCGATTATAAACTTTCGGACATTCTTGATCAGGAAAACACTAAAATCATTTATGTTTATGATTTTATCAATATGTGGACTTTTTTAGTGGAACTAGCTGCAGTTGAAGAACAAACTGCTGGAGCTATCTACCCTGAAACGTTGTTCTCTCACGGCGAAATGCCTGATGAAGCTTTAGAAAAAAACTTTGAAGCGGATAATGCTGATGATTTTTATGACGAATTTGAAGACGGTCTGGACGAAGACGACATGGATATGTTTGAAGGCGACGACAGCTATGAAGATTACGGCTTTGAAGAAAATTGGAATTAGTCCTCACCCCAACCCTCTCCAAAGGGGAGGGAGCAAAAACTGGATTAAAATTAAATGAGAAAATCCATTTTCATTTCAAACTAAAACCTTCTAAAATATAAACCCAAATAACTCACTATACGTCTACCTCTCCTTTGGAGGGGTTGGGGTGAGGAAAATCTTCAAAAAAAATGATCAACTTATTCAACACACACATCGACACCCTTTCTATTCACAGAGTAGGAAATAAAAGCCGAAATGAATCTATTTTTTTATCAGAGCAACCTTTTAATTTACAAGATGAAATTGTGCCGCTTATTAAAGAATTCTTTTTTAAACCTTTTAGAGAAAAAGAAGAAAACTATTTTCAATTTGCCCACGAAGTTGATTTAGATTATAATGACATGTACAAGTATGCGACAGCGATTTTTGAAAACCCAAGCACTTTACACGAAGGTTCAAAAAAAATCACCCAGCACTTATTCGAACAATCGAATCATCCGCACATTAAAAACGGAGAAGTTTATGTGACTTATTTAACAAACATCAACATCGACAACAATGTAGTTGACGCTATTGGGATTTTTAAAAGTGAGTTGCAAAGTGACTTTTTACAATTTGAAGAAAAAGAATCTAATCTAGAAATGATTTTGCAACAAGGAATCAACTTGAGCAAATTAGATAAAGGTTGTTTGATATTTAATCATAAAAAAGAAGAAGGGTACAAAATCCTAACAGTAGACAGCAACCGCTACGATGCACGTTATTGGTTAGAGCATTTCTTATCTGTAGATGCTTTTGAAGACGAGAATTTCATCACAAAAAAATATTTGAAATTTTGCCAAGGTTTTGCCAAGGACGTTGTTTTTCCTGCCGAAGACAAAAAAGAAGAAGTAATGTTCATGAACCGTTCCGTAAATTATTTTGCAAAGAACGATCAGTTTGAAGAACAAAATTTTCTAAACGAAGTATTAGACAACCCTGATTTAATTCCAGAGTTTAAAAACTATAAAGTTGATAAAGGAGAGAAATACAGTATCGAAGATATTACTTCGTTCCCAATTGCAAATGCAGCAGTAAGCGATGCCAGAAAATCAATCAAAAACGTAATTAATTTGGATACCCATATCCAAATTAAAATGGATTTTATTAATCCTGAAAGTGCAGAAAAATATGTTGAAAAAGGCTGGGACGAAGAAAAACAAATGTACTACTACCTTGTCTATTTTAATAAAGAACAAAAATCTTAAATCTTTTCAGAATTCAATTCATCTCCAATTGCTCAACAGTTGGAGTTTTTTTTTATTAAAAAACCTCTTAAAACTAGATTTCAAAATAAAATAATAGAACAGGATAATTCACTATTTTTGTATTGTAAATAAAACAGCAAATGAATCATCTTTTATTTAAAGGAAGTCCTTTTAAAACTTTAATTTCTTTTCATAAACTCATAGAGTCATTAGAAGAAATCTCCTTATCTAATGTTGATTACCGCTCCAATTACGCCAAATCACTATTAAAAGAAATCGAGTCAGTTCCTGAATTAAGGACTGGAATTGAAGACTTTTCTATTATTGAAAATAATAAAAAAATTATTAGAAACCTGCTTTCTGATTTATTTCCTACAGCACTCACTAATAATGAAATCAAAGCAGTTACTATCCCGTTTCAAAACATTACTTTTAATTATACCAAACGATTCAAACAAATTATAAAAAATGCTGGCGATCTGGATTTAACCATTCGTGATTTTAACGAAGATCAATTTTATGTTCTTAGTTGTATTTTAATTTTGAATGGGTATTACAAACAAAAATTTGATTACAATAAACCGTTGTTTTATGATATTCCAGATGCTGATGGAATTATAAACCATTATCGCATTCTCTACAATGCCGATTTTATAGAAATATATCCTTCTGAAAACGCTATAAGCTTAAGTACAGAAGATATTGATGAACTAATGGATAATTTTGAAGATGTAGCTTTGTGGAAAGAAAAATTTCCATTAGAAAGCTGGGTTTTAAAAGGTTTTGGAATCATTAGTTTATTTGATGCAACTAAAGAAAGTGCTATTTCTAACTTAAAAAGTACCCTTTTAAGAAGAGATAAAAAAACAACGGATGACAGTAAAATTTCCGAAAATATTTTTAAATCTTTTTTTAAAATTCCTGATTTGAGAATTGGAATAAGCATTTACAATGACGAAGAAAAAAAGTTTGTCAAATTGCCTTTTGACGAAAGCAGCATTGGAAGTTTTATTATTCAAAACAACGAAGTAGATTGCTGTAATGCATTTCATGGATGCTCTTTAAATGCTCTTTTAGAAGCAAAAGAATCTATTTCTATTTCTAATGTAGAAACCTTTGCAACAATTCCTGGAAATGAAAAATTTGGACAATTATTATTAAGCCAAAATATAAAAAGCTGTATTTTTAGTCCTATTGTAAAAGACAATAAATTACTTGGAATTATCGAAATGGTTTCGGCTATACCAAGGCAATTAAACAGTATAAATGCAAACAACTTAAAGTTAATTTTACCCAACATAGTTGACACATTAGAACGTCATGAAACTGATTTACAGAATCAAATTGAAGCTATAATTCAACGTGAATACACTGCAATACATTCTAGCGTTTACTGGAAATTCAAAGCTGAAGCCCAGAAAAACTTGCAAACCAAAACTTCTGGAAATGAAGCTGTATTTAAAGAAATTGTGTTTAGAGAAGTCTATCCGCTTTATGGTCAAATTGATATTAATGGTTCTTCGGAACATCGAAACAATACGGTAAAAGAAGACTTAAAAAATCAATTACAAAATATTCTATCCATTTTCAAAAATTCGAAATCAATACAAAAACTACCTTTAGTAGAACAACGAAATTTTGAATTGTATTCTTTCCTACAAGAACTTGAAAAAGAATTAAAAGCGGATACGGAACAACAAATTCAAAATTACATTGACAGAGAAATTCATCCCTTGTTACGTAATGCTATAATAGATAAAGAAGAAAAATTGCCCATCGATATTTATTTTGAAAATTTAGATCCTAAAACCCAACTTTTTTACCATGCTCGTAAAAATTTTGACGAAGCCATGGCAGTTATAAACAAAAAAATGGCTCTGGTTTTAGACAAAGAACAAAATGAAGCACAAAGCATATTTCCTCACTACTATGAACGTTTTAAAACCGATGGTATAGAACATAATTTGTACATTGGTGCTTCTATTACTCCCACACAATCTTTTGATTTAATGTACTTAAGTAACCTTAGATTATGGCAGTTACAAACCTTATGCAAAATGGAACTGGAGCATCATCGGTTGAAACAAATTTTACCTTATACCTTAGATGTAAGTTCGTTAATACTTGTTTTTAGTTCGCCTATTTCCATCCGTTTTAGAATGGATGAAAAACGTTTTGATGTTGATGGTACTTACAATGCACGTTACGAAGTGGTAAAAAAACGTATCGATAAAGCACATATAAAAGGTACAAATGAAAGAATTACTCAAAAAGAAAAAATCACTATTGTTTATTCTCATCAATACGAAGAAGTGGAATACTTGAAATACATTCAGTTTTTACAGTTCAAAAAAATACTGGAACCTACCATTGAACAGTTTGAAGTGGAGGAACTACAAGGTGTTTATGGTCTAAAAGCCATTCGAATAAAAGTACTCAATACTGAAGGAAATTTTGATGAAAAATATACATATCAGGAATTATTAGCCACTTTACACTAAACTCTGGTGGACTGAAAAGCCAAGATAAAAGCGATAAATGAAACAATAATTCCGACCATAAAAATATTATAGGTAATACGTAATAATTTATATTTTCTTTCTAGAACAATTCCTAAAAAGTACAAATCCTTAATCATAGAGTTGTATAGATAACTGTTGTCTTTCATCATTTCGTTCATTGCCCATTCATATTCGTCTAAAGGCATTTTGTAAAAATTACCAAAGAACAATAAATTCACTTTTCTATCCTCGATGTCTTTTTTTGTAAAAATACCTGTTGTAACCTTTGGACGAGTAGAAAGAATTGCGAAAACTATTGAAACTACACTAAACATCAACATAATAAAGGTTGGAATAACCAAATGTGCATTACTCGGACTATCTAATTTGGGCACAATTGAAGACAAAGCAATCGAAATAATAATCGCATTTACAGATAGTAAAATATTAGCTTTACTATCAGCAATTCCACTTAAACGAGTGTGATTGCTTAACGTAACTCTAAACAAAGTATCAATACCGCGATCTGGTTTAGGTACTTTGAATGGCTTTTCAGCCTTATTTTTTTTCTCTTTTTTTATTTCTTTATCCTCTTCCATTCGTTTGATTTTTTCTTGAATAATGCTAATATTTTTTTCTTTTAGCCGCTGCCAATTAGCGATTGCATAATCCGTATAATAATGATGGTATTGAGTTAATACCTTTAAATTTTCCTGTGCCCACTCAAAATCAGATGTCTGTTTTTGTTTGACACATTCCCATTCTCTTCTTAAAAGTTCGCATCGTTCACAATAATTAGCTACTGTAAAATGATAAAAATCGGCATCCTTTATTATTTTTTCAAGAATAGTTTGTGGTATATATTGAAATTCTGTTGCCCGAATCAAAGCATTCACTTGGTCAATATATTCCGATGTTTTTTCATTTTGAGTCAAAAATTCAGTTGCGATTTTCACACTTCTTTCTTCATGATTTTCAAAACCATGAATATAACCTGTATCATGAAACCATGCTGCAACCACCAGTATTTCATGTTCTAACGGATTAATTTTTTCTTGTTCCGAAAGTATTTTCACAGCCTTGACAACATCCGAGGTATGATTAAAATTGTGGTAAATAAATGAACTAGAAAGTTTATCTTTGAGTAAATTATAGACAAAATCTTGTACTTGATCTGTAAAGTTCATAAGTGAATTTTTATACTACTAAATTATGAAATTGTTTCCGGTTATGCGATTCATCAAAATTAAAATATTTGTTTGTTCCCTTATTGCATTTTTAATCATTACTTCTTGCGCAACTTACCATTCCCAATTGGGAAGAGAGTCAAAAAAAATCACACTAATAAACGACAAGGATACAACAAAAATTGCTCATCGTTTTTTTTTAATTGGCGATGCTGGAAATGCTGATAAAGAAAATGCTAAAAAAATCCTGAATTCGTTACAAGAACAACTAAAACAATCTGATAAAAACGCTACGTTATTATTCCTTGGAGACAATATTTATCCAAAAGGAGTGCCGGATAAAACAGATACCAAAAATTACAATATTGCTTTAGAAAAAATTACAACCCAATTAGCTATTTCTAAAAATTTTAAAGGAAAAACTATTTTTATTCCTGGAAATCATGATTGGTATTCGGGGATTAATGGTTTAAAACAGCAAGAAAAAATAGTCAACACTTATCTTAACGAAAAAAAAGCATTTCTTCCTGCTAACAGCTGCCCTATTGACGACAAGAAGATAAACGACCAAGTGTGTTTAATTACCATTGATAGTCAGTGGTTTATAGAAGATTGGAACAAAACACCAACTATGAATGATGATTGTTCTATTAAAACACGTGAAGCTTTTTTTGAAGAATTAGAAAGCATTTTGAATAAAAATCAGGACAAAACTATAATTCTAGCACTTCATCATCCGCTTATGAGTAACGGGACACACGGAGGACAATTTTCGTTAGAAAAACAATTATTCCCATTAGAGCAAAAAATTCCGTTACCAGTGCTGGGTTCTTTCATCAATTTCTTAAGAAAAACATCTGGAATTAGTCCACAAGACATTCAGAATAAGCAATACCAATTGCTTATAAAACGAATTAAAACACTGTTGCAACAGCAAGATAATGTAATTGTAGTTTCGGGACACGACCACAATTTGCAATACATCGAAAATGAAAAAATCAAACAAATCATTAGCGGTGCGGGATCAAAATCAGAAGCAGCAAGAGCAACATATCCCAATGATTTTTCTTATGGAAAAAATGGTTTTGCTACCTTAACCACTTACACAAATGGAAAATCGGTTGTTGAATTCTACGGAATTGAAAACAATCAAATTACAGTATTGTTTCAAAAAACACTTTTAGAACCTAAAAAGGTAGATGCCAATAATTATGCTGATTCTTTTCCTTCTACTACAAAAGCAACCATTTACACGCCCGAAATGACGTCAAAAAGTGGATTTCATAATTTCCTTTTTGGTAAACATTATCGAAAATATTACAGTACTTCTATCGAAGTACCAAGTGTTACATTAGATAAACTTCATGGCGGTGTTACACCACTAAGAGCTGGCGGTGGACATCAATCTAAATCCCTACGTCTGGATGATACTCAAGGCAAAGAATATGTGATGCGTGCTTTAAAGAAAAGCGTGAGCCGATTTTTACAAAGTGTGGCTTTCAAAGATCAATATGTTGAAAACGAATTTCAAAATACGTATGCTGAAAATTTTCTATATGATTTCTATACTACATCTCATCCTTATGCTCCTTTAGCAGTGGGGAATTTAGCTGATCAAATTGGCGTTTTTCATAGCAATCCAAAACTTTTTTATATTCCAAAACAAAAAGCTTTGGGCGAATTCAATGTGAATTTTGGAGATGAATTATATCTAGTTGAAGAAAGACCGTCTGATAGTCAAAAAGAATTGGCCAGTTTTGGTAAATCTGAAGCCATTATTGGAACCGATGATTTGCTCGCCAACTTACAAAAAGACGAAAAATATGCTGTTGACGAAAACGAATACATTAAAGCCAGATTATTTGACATGCTTATTGGCGATTGGGACAGGCATTATGACCAATGGCGCTGGGCTGAATACAAAATAGGCGATAAAGTAATCTACAAACCAATTCCTCGTGATCGCGATCAGGCATTTTCAAAATATGATGGAACATTATTATCATTATTGATGAATATTCCGGCGCTTCGCCACATGCAAAGCTTCAAAAATGATATTAAAAATGTAAAATGGTTCAATCGTGAGCCGTATCCTTTGGACTTGGCTTTTCTAAAAAAATCTGGAGAAAAGGAATGGATTGCACAAGCTAAATATATTGAAGAAAACTTAAGCAACGAAGGTATTGATGCTGCTTTTAATAATTTGCCTACCGAAGTTCTAGATGAAACGATAACTTCGATAAAACAAAAATTAAAACACCGTAAAAAACAATTGACAACTTATGCCAGTCAATACAGCCGAGTTTTAGAAAAAATAGCCATTATGGTTGGTACCAATAAAAGAGACTTATTCCGCATAAAACCTATCTCTAAAAACAAAGTGGAAATTACTGTTTCTCGAATTAAAAAAGAAGGAGAAGAACTGGTTTACAGCAAAACATTCGACAAGCATTCCACAAAAAATATTTGGATTTACGGCTTAGACGATGATGATATTTTTGATTTGCAAGGCGCTCAAAAATCAGCAATAAAAATAAAATTGATCGGAGGTCAAAATCACGACAATTATACTATTCGTAACGGAAAAAACATTAAAATCATCGATTTCAAGTCGAAAAAGAACACTTTTGAAACCGATTCCAGAACAAAAACTTTCTTGACTGATGATTATGAAACGAATTATTACAATTATCAAAAACCAAAATACAATGCTTTTTCAGGCTTACCTTCCATTGGATTTAATCCAGATGACGGCGCGAAATTAGGAATTATTGCAAACTATACAGTTAATCATTTCAAGCAAAATCCATATACTTTAAAGCATATATTAAAAGCGAATTATTATTTTGCTACCGATGGTTTTGAATTAAACTATCATTTGGATGTTCCTAAAATAACAGGAAAATGGAATTTTGATTTTGACATGCAATTTACCAGTCCCAATTTCGCCATCAATTATTTTGGTTATGGAAATAATAGTGTAAATACGGATGAAATAAACGGAATGGACTACAACCGTGTACGTATTAGTATGCTAAAATTTGCACCACAAATAGAAAGAATTGGAAGATTAGGAAGCAAACTTAATTTTCAAGTTAGTTATGAAAATTATGAAGTAGAAAATGATGCTAACCGTTTTATTTCCGTTACATCAATTGTAAATCCTGATATTTTTGAACATCAACAATTTGCTGGAGCTGGAGTAAAATATAGTTTTGAGAATTACGATAATACTTCTCTTCCTACCATGGGAATGGGATTTATGGTTGCTGCCAATTGGAAAATGAATCTCAATAACAGTAAACAAAATTTCCCTACATTAGAATCTAAAATCAATTTTAATCATAAAATAGACCGTCAAGGAAAAATTGTTTTGGCTACATTATTAAAAGCAAAAGCGATTTTAAATAATAATTTCGAATTTTATCAAGGCGCTACTTTAGGTGGTGATTATGATTTGAGAGGTTTTAGAAACCAGCGTTTTCTGGGTAATCAATCTTTTTTTCAAAGTAGTGATGTTCGTTTTGCTATTGGAAAAATCAAAAGCAGTATTATTCCAATGTCCTACGGGATTTTCGGTGGATATGATTATGGAAGAGTTTGGCTAGACGGTGAGACTTCTAACAAATGGCATCAATCTGTAGGTGGCGGTTTATGGCTTAACGGACTTAATATTGTTACGGCGAGATTGACTTATTTTAAAAGCGATGATGATGTTCGAATTGCTTTTGGACTCGGATTTGGCTTTTAATCTATGTTGTTTAAATCCAATAAATAAACCTTTCCTCCTGTTTTTTTTGTCTTTTCGTCAGCAATTAAAAGGGTAGAATTGTCTTTAAAACCAATGGCTTCTTTTTGAGAAAAATGATCTAAACCAACTCTTTTTACTTTTCCTGATAAAAAATTATCAGAACTAAAATTCTCAAAAATCCATACTTGACTGTGACTTAGCAAAATTACTTTTTTTTCATCAGGACTGATGCTTGCACCGGTAATGGCAGCATTTTGATAATCACCTTCGGCTTTAAATTGACCTAATAATTGTGCTTGATGAAGTCCAGCCTGATTAGGAACTTTGTATAAAAAAGTCGTTCCGTCAAAATCCTTACTTCTGTTTTTAGTAAAAAGATAAAAGCTATTTTTATATTCGACAAAAGCCTCAACATCATAAAACAGTTTTGTTTTCTTAGGCGGAAATTCGGTTTGTTCAGGATAAGAAAAACTAATTTTATACGACGGAACTGCCGATGAAATGTTCAAAGCCTCTTTGTCAATTTTATAAATAGCCAAATCTTTTCTGGTATTGTCATTATTTCCAAAATCGCCAATGTAGAGATTTTCTTGGCTATCCTTAGTAATATCTTCCCAATCTATATTTTCGGTTTGAACAATGGTTATGGTTTTTTCAAGCCTTCCTTCGTTGTTTAATCCATAAATTTTATTCGCATTGCCACTATCTTCCAGAACCCAAGCTAACTGAGTGCTGTTGCTATAAACAATTCCAGATACTTCTTTTAGTTGTTTTGGTAAAGCATACAATTCGGTTACAATAGAAGAATCTCCTTGACAAAAACTCAACAAAGAAGATAATAAAACGATAGGAAAAATCTTTTTTAGCATAAAATAATTTTAAGAACCAGGTTTAAACAAGTCAGGGTGTTTGAAATTTCGGGTAACAAATTTAAAAGCTGCACTTAATACATAACCCATAGAAGTTGCATTTTTAAAATTCAAATCATTAGTATAACGGTACAACTCTGACTTTAATTGTTTTAGATGTGCTTCGGGAGCAATAGCATCATTAGACATAATGCGAAGTATTTTTTGGATTCGGGTTTCGGCCGAAAGAATTCTTTTGGCTAATGCAGCACGTTCTTCATTTTTGTATTGTTCAATCGAACTGTCTTGCAATTTTTCTTTTATTAATTTCATCATCGGAAAATTTTCTTTAAAAAACTGTGGACGATAAATCTTGAAATTCCCTTCGTAACATTGCTGATCAAAATCGATTGCCCGGATTTTGTAAACTACCTGGTCAAAATCATGAATAGGTACAATCACGTAATTATAGGCTCGCATATCGCCTAAAAGCCTAATCATACAACGTTCGTTGAATTTCACGAACTCTTTGGCTATTTGAGATTTTTCCATTTCTGAACAATTTTCGAGTAAATTTTCCATAAAAACATCGCCTGGAATCCCAATAATGTGTTCTTCTATCAAAGTATCTTGATAAACTAAAAAATTAATTTTATCCGGCGATAAAATGTGTTCTAATTCCAATCCGTAAATACGGGAAGCATCAGCTTTTTTTACGTAAAAATGAACGTAATTATCGTTCAACACATTTCGCATTTTTATTCGAAAAGGTTTCGAATTACCAAAAGTACAGTAGTCAATTGCATCGACATTCAAAAACTTGATGATTTCTGAATTTCCATCTGAATGCAATAAAGAGTAGACTTTTTTTAAATTCAAATCAATTTCTGCTCTTTCATATTCATTATAAAAAACGCGTACCCATAAAGTATCTTTGTCAAATTTATCATAAACGTTTATGGAACCTGAAAATCGGAGCAAATCATGATAGGAAATGGCTACTTTAGAAATTCTATCAAAACGTTCTAAATAATCAAAAAGAATTGGATTTATAGGATAGCTTGGTTTTTTAAACAATGGAGAAATAGCGCTCATTAATGAATTTGTTTATGCAAATTTACACTAATTATTTTGAAAGCTAATTTTTGAAATCAAAGCCTTTTAAACTATTAACACAATAATACTTCTATAAATTAAAATTCACTTAATAACTGATTACCAATAGCTAAGAACAACTGATTTTCATAGCTCTAAAATACTTTAAAAAAAAAGATGTTGTTCATCGATTTTATTTGTATCCTGCTACATAGTTAAGTATTTTTAATTTTTAGGAGACTTTATCTAAGTATAAATACTAGTAAAAAAATAAATTTTCTTTATTTTCTAACGAAAACCTAACCCGAAAAATCTAAAATCAATGTAATGCTTTATTATAATTATTTATGAAAACGAATCAGGAATTTTGTATTAAAGAAACTTTTGAAATTGGAATTTGGGATGTCAATCTAAAAACAAATACTATATTTTGGGATAGTAAAACCAAAGAAATATTTGAGGTATCAGACTCTTTTATTCCTGATTTTAAAAACACCTCCGCTTTTATAAACAGGAAAAATCTAATTCAATTAAAAACACTTATTCAAAAAGCTGCAAAAAACAGAATACCTATCCATGGTAAATTTCAAATAACTACAGCTAAAAAAGCAATTAAATTTATAGAATGTATTTGCCAAGTTGATTTAATTGATAATAAACATAATCGAATTTATGGTACTATAAGTGATATTAGTATAGAGGAAGAACGGATTATAGATATGCAATTGGCAGCCGAGAAATTCTCTTCCGTTTTTTCAAGTGCGAATGATGCCATTATCATTATTGATACTAAAACTGGATATATTACGGATTGTAATAATCGTACTTATGAACTTACTGGGTTTAATGACACGGAGTTAATAGGTTCACACAATTCCATTTTATTTCCCGAAGACAAAAGAAAAGAAATCCAGTATTACTTAAAAAACAAAATAAAACTGAATGCCTATTTTGTCAAGGAAACGGCTATTAAAACCAAGGATGAAACCGTAGTTCCTGTTCAAGTTGCCACCGGAAAAAAATTCATCATTGATAAGAAAAGCTATCTGGTTTGCTTTTTCAGGAATATAACGAAGAAAAAACAAATTGAAGAAAACTTAGCATTATTATCACAAGTGGCCTCTGAAACTACCGATAGCATCATCATAACTAATTGCCAAGGAGAAACTATCTGGGCAAATCAAGCTTATATAAAACTCACAGGTTCCACACTAGAAGAAATTATTGGTAACAAACCTAATTATCTTTCTTTTGAACCTGAAGCCAATTGTGAAACCTTAAAAAAAATCACTCAGGCTATAAAAGATAAAGCAGAAATTAAAGTTGTTTTTCAACATTACAACAAACAAAAAGAAAAACATTGGCTCGAATTAAGTATTACTCCAGTATTTGACAACGAAGGAAATTGTACTAAATTTATTGGTATCGAAAGAGATGTTACGTTGACAATAGAGAAAGAAATTGAACTTAAACACATATTAGAAGTTACTAGCCAGCAAAATGATAAGCTTTTAAATTTTGCTCATATTGTATCTCATAACATTCGTTCACATACCAGTAATTTATTAATGGTTTTAGATGTAATTGAAAACACCAATAACACCGCTGAAAAATTAGCTTTCATTGAAATGTTTAAAGAAGGAACGGAAAAATTATCCGAAACTATAGAAAATCTCAATGAAGTAATTACCATCCAAAAAAGTATCAATATCAAAAAGACTACTATTAATCTAAAGTCTCAAATAGAAAAATTCACTTCCCCTTTTAAGAATAAAATTGAAATAACTGAAAGTATTCCCGCTGATTTAGTTCTAAATGTAATTCCTGCATACTTAGAAAATATTCTACAAAATCTTTTGACCAATGTGGTGAAATACCAATCACTAGAACGAAATCCAAGATTAGAAATAAGTCATGAAATTCAAGAAAATTTTCACATCATATCATTTAAAGACAATGGATTAGGAATCAACATCGAAAAAAACAAACATAAATTATTTGGTATGTACAAAACATTCCATGGTAATGAAGATGCAAAAGGAATTGGTTTATTTATTGTGAAAAATCAAATTGAAGCCATGAAAGGAAAAATTGAGGTAGAAAGTAAAGAAGGATTAGGGAGTACTTTTAAACTGTTTTTTAATGAAAAATAAAATTACTTACGTTATCGATGATGATAAATTGTCTATAAAATTAATGAGTATGCTTATCTCAAAAAATAATTTTTGCGAAGAAATTATCTCATTTTACAACCCTCAAAATGCTTTGGATGAGCTTAAAAACAATGCTGCTAATTCATCAAAACTTCCCGATGTTATTTTATTAGATTTGAATATGCCAGTACTTGACGGTTGGCAGTTTTTAGATGAATTTATCTTAATTGAATTTGCAAAAAAAATTGTCGTTTTTATTGTCTCTTCTTCTATTGATCCCTCTGATTTAGAAATGGCAAAAAACTATCCAATAATAAAAGATTACATCATAAAACCGCTTAGTTCAGAAAAGCTAAAAGAGGCTTCTTTATTGATTGAAGTTGAGTTGAGGTAAACTAAACAAAAAATCAAGCCATTATAAAACAGAGAAATATAGTAACTTTGTAAGATTATGAAAATCTTAAGAACTATTTTGTGCTGTTTTGTACTTTATCTAATTAGTTGGCCATTGCAGGCACAAAGCATTAGTGTAAACGACACTAAAAACGCTATAGAACTAGTTAACTTACTTAGTAACAACAGTCCTTGTGTAACTATATCTAATGAGACCGTTTCTGGAGATAATTTTAGTCCAGGAAAAAATAGTTACGGATCTTTTACAAATACTTCCCCTAACTTTCCGTTTCAATCAGGTGTTGTTTTAAGTACTTGGAGTAGTACTCAATCTACAGGTCCATTTGTCAGAAACCGAGGTGATAACAGCAATTTATGGTTAGGAGATGCCGATTTAAACCAAGCTTTAAACATTAACTCTATAAATGCCACAGTCCTTGAATTTGATTTTACTCCACTAACTAATACTGTTAGTTTTAATTATTTTTTTGCTTCGAATGAATACCAAGATAATTTTCCTTGTGACTACTCCGATGGTTTTGCTTTTTTAATCAAAGAAAAAGGAAGTACAACTGCTTATCAAAATTTAGCAGTAATCCCCAATACTACAACAGCTGTTTCATCAACAAATATTCATCCAGCTATTAATTTTAACGATGATGGAGTTCTTAAAAGCTGTGCAGCAAGTAATGAATCCTATTTTGGACAATTCAACAATAGTCCTACTAATACAAGCCCTATTAATTATGCGGGACAAACTAAAGTTTTGAATGCAACAGCTAATGTTATAGCTGGAAATACGTACCACATCAAATTAGTAATTGGAGATGATGGAAATACTTATTATGATTCGGCTATTTTTATTGAAGCTGCCAGTTTTAATTCGGTTATAGATTTAGGAACCGATAGATTATTAGCCACTAATAATGCAATTTGTTTTGGTCAAGACTACACATTAGACACCAAATTATCAACAAATAACACCTACAAATGGTACAAAGACGGGGTTTTATTAGCCTTAGAAACCAGTCCTTCTTACAGCGTAAAAAGTCCTGGAAACTATAAAGTTGAAGTCACACTAAATACTTCTGCTTGTATGCTTAGCAATGATATAAAAATTGAATACACCCCTGAAATTGTTTTAAAAAACAGCCGCTTAATTCAATGTGATATTGACGAAGATGGAAAATCCTTTTTTGATTTAACTCAAGCTGATTCTGAAATAAAAAACAACAATGCTGGTTTGAGCGATGTTACTTATTACGAAAATTTAACTGATGCAATAACGGATAACAATCCTATACTAAATAGCAGTAATTATATTAACTCATCAAATCCTCAAACTTTATTTGCTAAAGTTACAAATTCGTACAACTGCTTTAATTATGCCGAATTAACTTTGGAACTTTCAAATGACATTATTCCAAGTCGGGCAGCAATTATAACAGGAGTTAAAACCACTGATTTTGCTGGAAATAAAAACACTGTAACTATTGAATATACTGGATCTAGTGATTACGAATTTTCCATTGATGGAGTATATTATCAAGATAGCTCTGAATTTTTAAATATTTCAGCTGGAAATTATACAGCTTATGCTAACGATAAAAACGGTTGTGGTGTCTCCAATCCTTTTTCTTTTACTATCTTAGATTATCCAAGATATTTTACGCCAAATGGAGATGGGTTTAATGACACTTGGACTATTAAAAATTTAAATTTGTTGCCCCAAGCTACGATACATATTTTTGATCGTTACGGTAAATTCTTAAAACAATTCAACACCTCAAATTTGAATTGGAACGGAACTCTGAACGGTCATTTACTACCTGCTGATGATTATTGGTTCAATCTAATTTTTGAAGATGGCAAGCACATCAAAGGTCATTTTTCATTAAAAAGATAGATAATAATTTAAAATTAATACATTTATCAAATGAGAAAATTACTTTTAGTAAGCATTATACTAATTGCTGCAAACTGTTGGGCACAGTTTAGTAAAACTCATTATATCCCGCCATTAACCAGCCAATCAGAAAATATAACTGCTGAGGATCATTACTTGTATATTTCTACACCCAGTACTAAAAATGTTGCTTTAAAAATCATGCCAATTGGTGGCCAAATTATTAATGCTACAGTAAACAATAATACCCCTTATACCTATTTTATCGGAAGAGGAAGTGACACCCAATTATTGACTCCAAAAACAGTTCTTGGTAAATTATCTGACAAAGGATACATTATCGAAGCTGATGATTTAATATATGTGAGTGTAAGACTCAACGCTTCACCCAATCAAAACAATAGCTACAATCATGCAGGTGGCATTGTTTCTAAAGGAAATAGTGCTCTTGGAACTACATTTAGACTTGGAGCTATGCTCAATCCTTTATACGACCAAACATTACTCAATTTCGCCTCTATACTTGCAACCGAAAACAATACAACAATTACTATCGAACTTCCAGTTGGAACAATATTAGCCGATAATTCTGTTATAAATAGCCCCATTGTAATTAATTTAAACAAAAATGAAAGTTATGTAATTGCTTTAGAAAACGTTCAAAATACACCTTTTAATAGTGCTAAAATTATAGGTGCATTAGTACAATCAGACAAAGCTATAGTAGTTAATTCTGGATCTTTTGGCGGAAGCAATAGTACTGCGCTCTCAGGAAATGAAAATGAATTAAGACCTGAGGGAAGAGATCTTGGCTTTGACCAAATTGTCCCTTTTGAAAAAACAGGAAAAGAATACATTTTTGTAAAAGGCGAAGGTCCAGATGAAATAGAGCGTGTAGTATTAGTTGCTCATCAGCCTCAAACAGCAATTTATTTAAACGGAAATACAATACCTAGTTACATCCTTCAACCTGGAGAATATGCCGCCATAGATGGTTTTCAATTCATCAATAATAATTTGTACATTCAAACAACCGAAAAGGTATTTGCATACCAATGTATTGGTGGGTTAGCACAAAACCCTCCTCCCTACAACAGGGAAAACCCAAGAAATAATCCTATTGCCAATCAAAATATGTTTTTTGTTCCCCCTATAAATTGTGCAACTCCTAACATTGTTGATAATATTCCCCAAATACAGTTTATAGGAAATACAATTTATTCAGGAAAATTAAATATTGTAACCGAAAAAGGAGCTTTGGTACTGGTAAACAATAGTCCAATTAATTCTACCCCTATAGAAATTACTGGAAATACTAATTATGAACGCTACACAATAAATGATCTTTCTGGAAATATTAGTGTAAAATCTACAAAACAGGTGTATGTTTCTTATTTTGGTACAAATGCTGCAGCAACCTATGGAGGTTATTACTCAGGATTTGATTCCAAACCCGAAATAACTTCTGCTAAAATTAATGTAGGAACGCCGGCTTGTATTCCAAATTTAGTTTTACAAGTAAGTACCATTTTGAACTACGATACTTTTGAATGGTATTTTAACGGTAACCCCATTGTTGATCCCAATTCAAATTTAAATTCATACTCTCCTACTCAACCTGGATTTTATCAGGTAAAAGGAAGTATCTCTGGCTGTGGTACAACAATATTCTCAGATATTATTCCTGTAAGCAATTGCCCAACTGATATTGACAACGATACCGTAAATGATAATATTGACCTTGACAACGATAATGACGGAATTACAAATTGTACCGAATCTTATGGCGATCAAAACATTAATATTTCCAATATAAATTCAGGAAATATAATTATTGGAAATTACTCTAATTCATTCACAGGAAGTGTAACAACTTCAACAATTTCGAATCCAACTCCTTTTACAGGAAACTCCGATGGTAGTTTTATATCTGATATTCCTGCTGGGAAAGGAAATTTCGCAAAATACAATTTGACTTTTACTCAACCAATAAGTGTTGGCATAGAATATGTTCCTACTGCAAGTCCAACCGATTTATTAAATGCAAATGCCGAATATAGTGTTACTACTGATGTGGATAAAACCATTACGGTTCTCAACCCAAACAATCAATTGTTGATTGATACAAATTATGATGGAATTTATGAAAGTGGCGTCACTGAATATTCATCTTTCGAAATCCGATTTCAATTAAACGGAATTACACCATTGCCAGCTGGGACAGGACGTTTTAAATTTTTAACTCATTTAGTCAATTCCATCAGTTTTACACACAAAAACACCTCAGAAACCGAGGCTAATAAAACTACACTTCAATTTTTTGCCATTTGTGTACCAAAAGACTCTGATGGTGACGGAATTCCAGACCAATTAGATCTCGATAGCGACAATGATGGCATTCCTGATGCAATAGAAAGCCAAGACAATAATTTTGCATTAAGTTCAACTGCCGATAGTAATCGCAATGGTATATTTGATATTTTCGAATCAAGACTTGCTCCAATAGATACAGATAGTGATGGTGTTCCTGATTATCTCGATTTAGACAGTGATAATGACGGAATTTATGATGCTGTAGAAACGGGAAGCAACAACACCGATACTGATAATGACGGAATCAAAAACTACAGAGACTTTGATAGCGATAACGATTTATGTTATGATGTTATTGAAGCTGGTTTTTTAGATTCAAATGGAGATGGAATGCTTGGAGCAATAGCACCACCTGCAGTAGATACAAATGGATTAGTGACCAGTGGAACTGCTTACACAACTCCAAATTCTAATTATATTACAGCCGTACCAATCTTAATTACAACTCAACCTCTTGCCCCTCCCACTTGCGACCTACAAAACACCTCTATTTCAATTGTAGCAAATGGAGACAGTTATCAATGGCAACTTTCTACTAACGGTACAACTTGGAGCAATCTCACCAATAATAGTATTTATACTGGAACTTCTTCCAATACTTTAAATATCAACTCGGTTAACCAAATGATGAATGGATACCAATACCGCGTATTTATTAATCGAATTGGAAATTCCTGTGGTTTAATTTCGAATGAAACTACTTTGTCTATTTTAAATTTACCAGTTGTCAACGCTACCACTATCAAGCAATGTGATGATGATTTAGATGCCAGAACCACTTTCAATTTAACGGTAAAAAACAATGAAATTTCAAATAATTATGCAATTGAAACATTTAGTTATTTCACCACTTTAGCAGCTGCAAATGCGAATGATTCAGCTCAAAAAATCACAAATCCATTAGCTTATGTAGCTAATAATGGAACAACTATTTGGACACGAGTAGAAAATGCAAATGCTTGTTTTACGGTAGCACAAATTAATTTAGTAGTTTCAACAACCCAAATTCCTGCCAATTTTAATATTTTATTCGAAAATTGTGATGATTACATTGATGTTGTAAATGATGATTATGATGGTATTTCAGCATTTGATTTCAGTAGTGCTCAAAATACTATTTTAGCACTTCTCCCCCAGCCTACCAATAATTACTCCGTAAAATACTATGAAACACAAGCGGATGCTTTATCAGAAACAAATGAAATAATTAATACAACTTCCTATCGTAATACTCTTTCTCCTAATGAACAAAAAATATGGGTTAGAGTTGACAATGATTCAGACAATAGTTGTTTCGGCATTGGTGAACACATCACACTAAGAGTAAATCCAAAACCTAATATCGACATTAATTCGAATCATCTTGCTGATGTCTATGTTTGCGAAAACCTACCTGATTTTTATGTTACTCTAGAAGCAGGAATACTCGATGGCAGTCCAACAACTGATTATACATATATTTGGTCTAAAGACAATCAAGTTATAATTGATCAAACAAATGCCACTTTAGAAGTAAATATAGCAGGTATATATAATGTAATAGTAACTTCTCAGTATGGCTGTAGCCGAACAAGAACAATTACAGTTAACACTTCAGATATTTCTAAAATTACTACAATCGAAGTAAATGAATTAAGTAATAACAATACTATTCTAGTTGTCGTCGAGGGTATAGGAAATTATGAATACAGTTTAGATGATCCTAATGGCTCTTATCAAGATGCTAATTTACTGGAAAATGTTCCCGCAGGCATCCATGAAATATACGTAAGAGATAAAAATGGTTGTGGTGTTGCCAATGAGTCTATTGCTATTTTAGGAGCTCCAAAATATTTCACACCTAATAATGATGGTTTTAATGACTATTGGAACATTAAAGGAATCAATACTGATTTTAATTCAAAAACGGTTATCCGTATTTTTGATCGCTATGGGAAATTCTTAAAAGACATCAATCCTCAAGGTCAGGGTTGGGATGGAACTTTTAATGGACATTTACTCCCGTCAGATGATTATTGGTACACTGCCAAGCTGGAAAATGGCAAGGAAATTAAAGGCCACTTTAGTTTGAAAAGATAATTTAAAAATTTCAAACTCGAAAATCCAAATTCCAAATCTATTAAATTTAGAACAAAAAAAGTCCCAAATTCCTATTGGAATTTGGGACTTAAAATATTGGAATTTAATAAAATTAGATTTTAAATCTTTTTCTATCTGTTTCAGTCAAATATATTTTTCTCAAACGAATCGATTTTGGTGTAACCTCTACATATTCATCTTTTTGAATGTATTCTAAAGCTTCTTCTAATGAGAAAATAATTGGAGGAATGATTCTTGCTTTTTCATCATTTCCAGATGAACGAACGTTAGATTGTTTTTTCTCTTTCGTTACGTTTACACACATATCATCGCCACGAGAGTTTTCACCAATAACCTGACCTTCGTAAATTTCAGCATTTGGTTCAACGAAAAACTTACCACGATCTTGTAATTTATCGATAGAGTAAGGAATAGCTTTTCCTTTTTCCATAGAAATCAAAGAACCTTTGTTACGTCCAGCAATTTCTCCTTTGTAAGGCTCATATCCTATAAAACGGTGTGCCATAATAGCCTCACCAGCAGTTGCAGTTAACAATTGATTACGTAAACCAATGATTCCACGAGATGGAATATTGAATTTAACAATCATACGCTCCCCTTTTGTTTCCATACTTAGCATTTCGCCTTTACGCATAGTTACAAATTCAACCGCTCTACCTGAAAGTGACTCAGGTAAATCAATAGTTAATTCCTCAATTGGCTCACATTTTTTACCATCAATTTCTTTGATAATAACCTGTGGTTGACCAATTTGTAATTCGTACCCTTCTCTTCTCATGGTTTCAATAAGAACAGATAAGTGAAGTACTCCACGGCCAAAAACCATGAATTTATCAGCAGAATCAGTTTCACCTAACTTCATAGCTAAGTTTTTCTCTAATTCTTTTGTCAAACGCTCTCTAATGTGTCTAGAAGTTACAAATTTACCCTCTTTACCAAAGAAAGGAGAGTCATTAATTGTAAACAACATACTCATTGTAGGCTCATCGATATCAATCGTTTTTAAACCTTCTGGGTTTTCAAAATCAGCAATAGTATCACCAATTTCAAAACCTTCAACACCAATGATAGCGCAAATATCTCCAGCGATAACTTGTTCTACTTTTTTACGTCCAAGACCTTCAAAAGTATGTAGTTCTTTGATACGTGATTTAGAAACAGTACCATCTCTTTTTACTAATGAGATTGGCATTCCTTCTTTTAAAACACCTCTTTCCAAACGACCAATAGCGATACGACCTGTAAAAGCTGAGAAATCTAGAGATGTAATCAACATTTGTGGTGTTCCCTCAGATACTTTAGGAGCCGGTACATTATCAATTACCATGTCTAATAAAGCTTCAACATTATCCGTTACATTTTCCCAGTGGTCAGACATCCAGTTGTTTTTAGCTGAACCGTACACTGTTGGGAAATCCAACTGCCATTCTTGAGCACCTAATTCGAACATTAAGTCAAAAACTTTTTCATGAACTTCTTCAGGAGTACAGTTTTCTTTATCAACTTTATTGATAACTACACAAGGCTTAAGACCTAAGTCAATCGCTTTTTGTAATACAAAACGAGTTTGTGGCATCGGACCTTCAAAAGCATCCACTAACAAACATACACCATCGGCCATGTTCAATACACGTTCTACTTCTCCTCCAAAATCGGCGTGACCAGGAGTATCGATAATATTGATTTTTGTTCCTTTATATTGAACAGATACGTTCTTTGAAGTAATAGTAATACCTCTTTCACGTTCTAAATCGTTGTTATCAAGAATTAAATCACCTGTATTTTCGTTGTCACGAAATAATTGACAGTGATACATAATTTTATCAACCAAAGTGGTTTTACCGTGATCGACGTGGGCAATAATTGCAATGTTTCTAATAGATTCCATCTGAGATTTTTAATGGGTGCAAAGGTACACTTTATTTTGATATAAAAAATATTTCTCAAATACTTTACAATTAATAAACGTTTAACACATATACTAATCATAATATAATAAAAAATAAGTTTCTATAGATATTTTGCTATTAAAAATTATTAATTATATTTGATTGATGAAAAGTAAAACCGATCAAATAACAATAACATATCTTCTTATTGCCGTTGTTTTGGCGACTTTTCTTTACAAAATTACCTCCCTGTACCTAAAACCCGAAAACTACCTCCTTTTCAATTTTTTAAAAGATATTATTTTTATTACTTTAAGTGGATTAGCATTTAGATACATTTTATCTAAAAATGAAAATAAAAATAAAATTATTTTTGAAAGATTAGAAAACACTAATAGCAAAATTAAAGAATCTAATGATAAGTATGACATTGTAGCTAAGGCAACAAGTGATACCATTTGGGACTGGAAAATCCAAGAAGACAAGCTATATTGGAGTAAAGGAATTAAAGCAGTTTTTGGATACGAAGAAGAAAAAGTGGGGCAGAGTTCTAACTGGTGGTTTGACAATATCCATCCTGAGGACAGTATAAAAATGTCAATAAAATTATATTCCTTTATTGAGCAAAAAACTGAAAAATGGCAAGATGAATACCGATTTAAATGCGCAGACAATACGTATAAATATGTACTTGACCGAGGTTTTCTTCTAAAAGATAAAAACGGAAAAGCCGTTAGGATGATTGGGGCCCTTCAGGACATTACTAAACAAAAAGAAGAAGAATTACGTTTAAAACTACTTGAAACTGTAATTTTACAAACAAAAGAAGCTATAGTAATTACAGAAGCTAACTCAAACAATAATCTTTTACCTAAAATTATTTATACAAATCCTGCTTTTACTAATATGACAGGATACAAGTCAGAAGAAATTATAAACAATTCTCTTAGCTTATTAAGAGGTCAGAACACTGAAATCACTGTCATAAAAAGGATTTCTGAGATTATAAAAAACAAAGAAGAAGGTTTACTCGAAATTAAATGTTACAAAAAAGATAAAACGGAATTTTGGTTGCGTTTTACTATGATTCCCATTTACAATTCTGAAAACGAATTATCCAATTGGGTATCTATACAAAGAGACGTAACAGAAGAAAAAAATCAAGAAAAAGAAAAAGAACAACTTATTAAAGAATTAACACGAAACAATAAAGATTTAAAACAATTCTCATACATTACATCACACAATTTAAGAGCACCGATATCAAACTTAACAGGTATACTTAACCTCATTGAAGACATTACAATCGAAGATCCTGAATTAAATGAGATTATCAATGGTTTCAGTAAATCTACACATCTATTAAACGAAACTATAGAAGATTTAACAAAAATCATGATAATAAAAGACAATACTTCTTTTCAAAAAGAAAACATCTCATTAAAAGAAATTTTTGAAAATGTATTCAGTCAACTAAACAATCAAATAGAAACACAAAAACCTATTTTAAAATTAGACATAGAAAATGTAAGTCTCCTTAATACTAACAAAGCTTACATGGAGAGTATTTTATTAAACCTACTCACAAACTCACTAAAATACAAATCCAATGATCGAATATTAAAAATAACAATAATAGCTCAACAAATTGGAAATACAGTAGAACTTAGTTTTGAAGACAACGGCATAGGTATTGACCTGAATAAAAATAAAGATAAAATTTTCGGATTATATCAAAGGTTCCATGATTATCCTGACAGCAAAGGATTAGGTTTATACTTAGTAAAATCACAAGTAGAAGCCATGAATGGCAGTATTGGTATAAAAAGTCAAGTAAACAAAGGAACCACAATTACATTAACATTTAAAAACAAATAACATGTTAGATTTAATTCTATGTGTCGATGATGATCCTATAACACTTATGTTGTGTAAAAAAGTAATCATAAAAGCCTCTTTTTCAAATACCATAATAACAGCTAAAAATGGAGAAGAAGCACTAGAATATTTCAACTCAATTATAAATAAAAAAGAAATAAATAATCTGCCAAATTTGATTTTTTTAGACTTAAATATGCCAGTGATGGATGGATGGGAATTCCTTGAAAATTTTAGTACAAATAAATATTCAGAAGTAAATACTATTAAAATTGTCGTACTATCATCAACAATTGATCCCGAAGATCTCCAAAAGTCAAAAAAATACCCAATGGTTATTGATTTTCTTTCAAAACCAATTACAACCAGTATGTTGAACTACCTAGAATCCAAAATTTAAATTAAACAGTACTAGAAGAAGCCGATGTTGAAAAACTAATCGAGAAAAATTGAAGAAGATGATGACATCATGAATATAAGAAGCAAAAACTATATATTGTTCTATTTTGATACGATATAATATAGTTTAAAAATAGTAACTTGTAATTATTTAACCCAATAAAGCTTCTTTTGATTTTACTACTTTAAAAATTTCTACTTACTTAAATCACCCCATAGAAGAAAAAAAGAAGCATAATCACCAACAAAATACGCGAATAAAAAAGAGTTTAACTTCAATTTAAGCTCTTTTTTTATGGCGTTTCCTTGTTGCGGAACTTTCTAGTAAACATTCCTTTTCTTCAGCAACAAGGCCGGGCTGTACGCTGTATCTTTTGTTCGACTACCTCTACACTAATCCAGATTAATTTTACTCTCACAAAAGGATGCCGCTTCCATCCCTAACGCAAACCCAAACCCATTATAATCAAAAAAGCTTCAATTAGCCATAGCCAATTGAAGCTTTTTAGTACTCAGAGCGGGCTTGAACCCGCACGAACATA
>NZ_JBCFQL010000014.1:0-114080 GCF_041729725.1 Flavobacterium zubiriense
GGCTATGGCTAATTGAAGCTTTTTTGATTATAATGGGTTTGGATTTGCGTTAGGGATGGAAGCGGCATCCTTTTGTGAGAGCAAAATCATTCTGGATTAGTATAGAGGTAGTCGAACAAAAGATACAGCGTACAGCCCGGCCTTGTTGCAAAAGAAAAGGGAATGTTTACTAAAAAGTTCCGCAACAAGGAAACGCTAAAAAAAAGAGCTTAACTTGATGCGTAGGATATCAAGTCCAAAAGTTTGGGATATTTATGATTTTTTGATATCTATATAAGTGAAATCAATCTAACTATTTCCTCTCAATTCAATTCTTAACGCTTGAAGTTACCAATTTAAAATTATTTAGAGAAGTATTGAAAACTATATTTAAATTCTTATAATTTAAAATTTACTGAATACTATCTTTCGTTTCTTCTAAATCTTCAGATTGTCGTCCTATTTTTATCTTCGGGTTGTCTTTGTTTCCTGTTATCGTTAATGGAATTCCGAGGATTCCAAGAGGTGGTAAACCTAATCTCATTTTAAGATTTAACCTTCCGTCTAAACTAGTTGTTCCTTCAATTCGAGGTCTGAATCCAGCAAATTTGAATTTAAAACGTTCTATAGTGATAATATTATTTTTAATAGAACTCTTAATATCTACTTGGCTCAGTTCAGGGTTTTTAATACTTTCTTTATTTGTTTGTTTAGCCACGCTACCAAACATTTTCATACCATACATTTTGACATTTTTTACAGAGATAACTCCATTTCCTAATAAAGAAGGAAAAACGGGTTCCATATTTGCATTCAATCGTCCTTTTAAATTATAATCTAAAGATATAATTCCCTGAGCTTTTTCGGCAGCACTTGCCATTTCTCTAAAAAGTTTGACTTCTTTATAAGCACGTTTAATATCAAATTCATTTGCTTTTATATGATAGTCAAATATTGCATTTTTAGAATTAACACTTTTGTAAGTAGCATCCATAGCAACCGTACAACCTATTAAATCAAAACCAGTATTTTTCATGCTAAGCAAGCCGTTTTTCATGTTCAAACTTCCTTTTGCGTTTTTAAGTTCCAATCCGTTAAAATTTACTTTTTGTGCATTGGCTGTAAAATGCAAATCTAAATTTGGTGGAACAATGATTACTCCTGTTTCTGTTTTAGCAGCAGTTGGAGCATTGCTTGTAGTTGTTTCGGTCGTATTTGTAGTGGTATTCGACATGAATTCATCGGCATTGATGTATTTAGAATTCATAGAAAAAGAGCCGTGTAAAACCCCTTTTTTTGAAGCCAGAAAATTGAATACATTCTGCAAATAACCATTTAGTTGAAAGTCAGATTGTCCATAAGAAGCTAAAAAAGTATTGAAACGCATCTTATCATTATTGAATTTAAAAATTCCTTCTTTGATAAGAAATACTTTTGGTAAATACTCAGATGCTAATTTGATGTTTCGAATTTCAAGTGTTCCACTATTTCTAAGTTTCGAATAGTTTCCTTTTTCGGCATCGCTTTGTTTCCCTTTTAGGGCTAAATCGGCTTTAATAAAACCATTCACGTCCAATCCTTTTTGAGAAAAAACCTGGTATATTTTGCCAATATCAAGCGTTCCTTTGGCAGTAACATCATAAATAAGATTGTCAAAATTACTCAAATTGGCTTTTACAAAGACAGGATTTCCTTCAAAAGTAAATTGCGCGGGTTGTAAAACTACTTTTAAATCTTCGAATGTACCTTTTGGATTTGAAATAGTAGAAACAATCTCAATATTAGTGATTGGATTTGGATAATATTTCGTCTTTAGAGAACCATTATTCAAGTTAATAATGGCATTTGTTACAGGAAATGTTCCATTTTTTTTATCAAATTTCCCTTTGGATTTCCCATCAGCTACTAGCATTCCTTTTAGTTCAATATCTGGAATTCCTATCGCTCGATTTAGTTTTTCCAAATCTATTTTTGCTTTTAGCTCAGCATTTATATCTAGACTAGTAGTTCCTGTACTGTATAATTTTACTTTTAAAGATTCTTTATCAATGTTAAGCGATAAATTTCTTAAATCGACAATTAAAGAATCAGGATTCAAAGAAGGTAATTGGGTATCAAAATCAACATTTAGGTTGGTTACAGTGGCTGGACTTTGATTGTAATTAACACTTCCGTTTCTAATTTTGAATTCTAGTTCCAATTTTGGTGCAATATTCTTAGAAGCAATATAATTTCCTTTTAATGATAGTATACAATCTGTTTTTCCAATTAATTTGGTTTTATCAAGCCATGTGATGAATTTTGGAGGAAAAGCAGTAAAAAAATCATGCAAGTTACTGTTGGTAGTTTTTAGAACAAAATCCATATTGTAACCTTCTTTGAGGAAGTCGAATTTTCCTTTGAAATCAACAACTAGGTTATTTATTTTTAAATCGTTTTCCTGAAAAATTAACGAAAGTGAGTTTACATTTACTTTCGTAATTAAATCGGCATTTACTTTTTTATTCATCAAATAAGGCTCATTATCATAGATAAGATTGAGTTTTTCTATTTGTGCTTTAGAAGATAAATCAAATACAGCCTTACTTAAATCGCCTTTTCCTATATAGTTAAAACCAAAAATATCAAAGTGAAGTTTGGTCGATAAATCATCATAAACAATTTTACTATTGGTTATTTCAATTTTCTCTAGATTTAAGGAGCTTTCTTCTTCTTTTTCGGTTGTTTTGGCTTTTCCTGATTTATAAACATTATAATTTGCAAATCCTTCTTTGTTGACTTTTACGTTAATATCAGCATTAGATAGAAAGATTTTATCGATATTGACTGATTTTCCAAAGATTAGACTGGGTACATCGATACCAAAAGCGATTTCTTTAGCAGTAATTAAATTTTCATTTTGATAAGGTGCCGAACCATGAAGTTGAAAATCATTTAAACTTACGGTTAATGAAGGAAAATGAGTGAAAAAAGAAATGTTAGATTCAGAGTAATCCAGTTTGGCATTTAGTTTTTGATTAGCTACTTTTTTTATTTCTGCATTAATCTTGTCTGCAAAAACATAAGGGGCAATAAACAGAAATGTCAACAAAGTGATTAACGTGATTCCTATATATTTTAAGATTTTAAAAAATATAGCTTTTTTTTGAGACATGGTATTTAGAGTTGTTTTGAGAAATAAAATCAGGAACGAATTTTAGAATAAATTATTATCCGTGTATGGTTTCGTTCTTTCCGTAATTTGTAATTATTGAAGTTTCATATTCAATCCATTCTTTCCAACGCTTGTCTACATCGACATTGTCGGCATATTTTTTGGCAAAAGCTAAAAAAGTAGTGTAATGTCCCGCCTCGCTAATCATTAAATCACGGTAAAATTGAGCTAATTCTGGATCTTTAATATTTTCTGATAAAACTTTAAAACGTTCGCAACTTCTGGCTTCAATCATGGCAGAAAAAAGCAAACGTTCGCACAAAGCATCGTTACGACTTCCGTCTTTTTTCATGAATTTGAATAGCTCATTAACATAGCTGTCTTTGCGTTCACGCCCAAAAGTGAGTCCTCTTTCTTTAATAAGGTCATGAACCATTTTGAAATGCTCGATTTCTTCTTGTGCAATAATCATTAATTCAGTGACCAATTCTTCTTTTTCAGAATTTTGGGTAATAAGACTTATGGCGTTAGAAGCTGCTTTTTGTTCGCACCAAGCATGGTCGGTTAAAATTTCTTCGATATTAGATTCTACGATGTTGACCCATCTTGGATCTGTGGCTAATTTTAATCCTAACATATTCCTCAGTTTTATTGCTGCAAAATTAGTCTTTATTTCAGTTATTTTAGTCGAAAGGAGTGAATAACCATTAATTTAGTATTATTTTGTACTACTAATTTTTATGTTGATATGAATCAGATGCAAACGCTCTTGATAATTGGTTTTGTGTGGCCTGAGCCAAATTCTTCGGCGGCAGGAGGTAGGATGATGCAATTAATTTCGTTGTTTCAAAAACAAGGATTCCAAGTTGTTTTTGCAAGTCCTGCTCAGGATAGTGATTTTATGGTTGATTTGAGTGAGTTTGGTGTTCAAAAAGAATCCATTGAATTGAATAGTTCCAGTTTTGATAATTTTATAAAAGAATTAAATCCAACCCTTGTTTTGTTTGATCGGTTTATGATTGAAGAGCAATTTGGTTGGCGTGTAGCCGAAACTTGTCCCGATGCTTTACGAATTTTAGATACCGAAGATTTGCATTGTTTACGATTTGCAAGACAAAAAGCATTCAAAGAAAAACGTGAATTTCAAATCTCAGATTTATTAGCAGAAGAAGTTGCCAAGAGAGAAATTGCTAGTATTTTACGCTGCGATTTGTCCTTAATGATTTCTGAATATGAAATGGAATTGCTAACAACTACTTTTAAAATAGATAATGCTTTATTGTATTATTTGCCTCTTTTATTAGAATCAAAAGCTATTCATGATTTAGAAAAGTTGCTTTCTTTTGAAGAGCGAAAAGATTTTGTTTTTATTGGTAATTTTTATCATGAACCCAATTGGAATGCCGTTCAATATTTGAAAGAGACGATTTGGCCGTTAATTAAAAAACAATTGCCGGAAGCGGTTTTGAATGTTTATGGAGCTTATCATTCTCAAAAGGTGTTGCAATTACATAATACAAAAGAAGGATTTCTAGTTCACGGACGTGCTGAAAATGCTCAAGAAGTGGTTAAAAAAGCTCGAGTGGTTTTGGCTCCGTTGCGTTTTGGTGCAGGAATAAAAGGGAAATTACTCGAAGCGATGCAATGCGGAACGCCAAGTGTGACCACTTCTATTGGTGCCGAATCCATGCAAGGGAATTTACCTTGGAACGGCGTTGTTGAAGATAATCCAGAACTTTTTGCTGATAAAGCAATACAATTATATCAAGACAAAGATATTTGGCTTCAAGCACAAAATAATGGAATTGAAATAATCAAACAGCGTTATTTAAGAAAGTTGTTTGAAGGCGATTTTGCTACGCAAATTCAGTTTTTGGTTTCTAATATAAAGCAACACCGCTTGAATAATTTCATTGGTCAATTGTTGCAGCATCATACTTTAAAAAGTACCAAGTATATGTCGAAATGGATTGAGGAGAAGAATAAAAAATCCGTCTCGTAATAAACAAGACGGATTTTTTTTATTTCAATTCCGATTTTGGAATTTTTATATTGTAATTTTAAAAATATTACATCATTCCTGGCATTCCGCCTCCCATTGGGCTTCCGCCACCATTTTCTTCTTTAATGTCAATTAATGCACATTCGGTAGTTAAAATCATTCCTGAAACGGATGCAGCATTTTCTAAGGCTACACGAGTTACTTTTTTAGGATCGATAATACCCGCTTTTAGCATATCAACATATTCGTTGGTTTTTGCATTGTATCCAAAATCACCTGAACCTTCAGCTACTTTTGCTACTACTACAGAACCTTCAAGACCTGCGTTTTCAACAATAGTTCTCAATGGAGATTCAATAGCACGAGAAACAATTTGGATTCCAGTAGCTTCGTCAGCATTTTCAGCTTTCAAATCTGCTAGTGCTCCTTTAGCTCTTAATAAAGCTACACCACCACCAGCAACAATACCTTCTTCAACTGCAGCACGAGTTGCGTGTAAAGCATCGTCCACACGGTCTTTTTTCTCTTTCATTTCAACTTCAGAAGCAGCTCCTACATATAGTACAGCAACACCTCCAGCTAATTTAGCCAACCGTTCTTGCAATTTTTCCTTGTCATAATCAGAAGTAGTTACTTCCATTTGACCTTTGATTTGGTTCACACGATTTTTAATCATTTCAGCTTCACCAGCACCGCTTACAATTGTAGTATTGTCTTTGTCTATAGAAACTCTTTTAGCTGTTCCTAACATTTCGATAGTTGTGTTTTCAAGCGTATAACCTCTTTCTTCAGAGATTACAGTTCCTCCAGTTAAGATAGCAATATCTTCAAGCATTGCTTTTCTTCTGTCACCAAAACCAGGTGCTTTTACAGCAGCAATTTTTAGAGCACCACGTAATTTATTTACCACCAATGTAGATAAAGCTTCTCCATCAACATCTTCAGCAATAATCAATAATGGTTTTCCTGATTGAGCTACTGGCTCAAGAACTGGTAATAATTCTTTTAAAGAAGAAACTTTTTTGTCGTATAATAAAATGTAAGGAGAGTCTAATTCTACTTCCATTTTCTCAGAATTTGTAACAAAATATGGAGAAAGGTATCCTCTGTCAAATTGCATTCCTTCAACAACATCAACAAATGTATCAGTGCCTTTTGCTTCTTCAACAGTAATTACACCCTCTTTCCCTACTTTTGCGAAAGCAGTAGCAATCAATTCGCCAATTACTTCGTCATTGTTTGCAGAAATAGAAGCAATTTGTTTGATTTTGTCTGAATCACTTCCTACAACTTGAGATTGTTTTGCAAGGTCAGCAACAATAGCTTCAACTGCTTTGTCAATTCCTCTTTTTAAATCCATTGGATTCGCTCCGGCAGCCACATTTTTCAAACCTTCTTTTACGATAGCTTGTGCTAAAACAGTTGCAGTTGTAGTTCCGTCACCCGCTAAATCATTAGTTTTAGAAGCAACTTCTTTTACCATTTGAGCTCCCATATTTTCTAATGGGTCTTTTAATTCAATTTCTTTTGCAACAGAAACACCGTCTTTAGTAACAACTGGTCCACCAAAAGATCTTCCAATGATTACATTACGACCTTTAGGTCCTAAAGTTACTTTTACTGCATTTGCTAATGCGTCAACACCTCGTTTTAATCCGTCACGTGCTTCAATATCGAATTTTATATCTTTTGCCATTTTATTATTTGTTTTCCCCACCCCGCCCTCCCCGAAGGGGAGGGAGATGAGATGGTTTTTGTTTATGATTTTTTTTTGGTTTGATTCTCGTAAAGTCAAGTCATAACTGCTTGTTCTTTTTTGTACGTTTAGTCTCCCTCTTCTTTGGAGAGGGTTGGGGAGAGGATTTTTAGATTATTGCAAGAATATCATCTTCTCTCATAATCAAATAATCTTTTCCTTCTAATTTTAATTCAGTACCAGCATATTTTCCGTAAAGTACGGTATCTCCAATTTTTACGGTCATTTCATGATCTTTTGTGCCATTTCCTACGGCTACAACAGTTCCTTTTTGTGGTTTTTCTTTGGCAGTATCTGGAATAAAAATCCCTGACGCCGTCTTAGTTTCAGCTGCAACTGGTTCGATCAGCACTCTGTCTGAAAGTGGTTTAATGTTTAATGTCATGATTTTTTATTTTAAATTAATTAAATTAAATTTTCCTTTGGGTATTCAGAAATTATGCCAGTCCAATTTCACTGCCATTTTTTCTTATGAAAAATGCCAGCTTTGACAGGCTGGCATTTTTTAATCTATTTTTAGAATTCGAATTATTTTGCAGGGGCTGGCGTAACTGGCACAGCTGGTTGAGTAGGAGCTGGTGTTGCAGGAACAGTAGCTTCAGTGTTGTCAATAATTTTAGAATCACTATCGCTTAAAGTTCCTGTGAAACTCAAACTTGATAATAAAATCAATGAGATTAAAACGATGGATAAAGTCCAAGTACTTTTGTCTAAAAAGTCGGTTGTTTTTTGTACACCACCCATTTGGGTAGATCCGCCTAATGAAGATGATAAACCACCACCTTTAGGGTTTTGAACCATAATTACTACAATCAATAGAAAACAAACTATTGTTATTAAAACTAAAAAAATTGAAAATGTGCTCATTACTTAATTATTATTGTTTTGTTGTAAAATCTTAATATCCGATATGCGGTCTGCAAAGAAACTACTTTTTTCTGGATATTTCAAAATTAATATTTCATAAGCTTGAATCGCTTTTTGATATTTTTTTTGTTCTAAATATACCTTCGCTAAAGTCTCTGTCATCAACGAAGTGTTGTCCTCTTTGTTAATGTCTATGTTAATGCTAGTAGGAGTTCCGTGTTTAACCGCTGAAATTTTTGGATTGCTTTGAATAAACTTATTTATTATTGCTTCTTGTTTCTTCTTAGAAACATCTTCTGTTTTGAGAGTTGCTGGATTATTTTTGGTTTCCGATGCTCTATCTATGGGTTGTATTCTGGAAAGTTGAAGCCATTCCTGGAAAGAATGCGTTTCGTTTTTAGAAAATTCTAAAGGTTTTCCAATTTCTAATTTTTCTTCGGCAATATTGGTTATTTCTAAAACTTCAGTTTCTTTTTCTAAAGGAACATTGTTTTCGTTAGTTTCAAATGTCTTTTCTTGAATGATTTCGATACTATCCACCACCTGAATCGAAAGTAGTTCATTGGTTTTTTTCTCAAATAATGCTTTTTGAATGGCATTAAAATCTTCCGAACTGATAAAGTCAAATAAAATAGCTCTATCGGTAGTGTGGGCAGCAGTTACTTTTAAAGCCGAATTATACTGATAACTACTTTCATTGTAAAGTCCTTTTAATCGTAAGGCTCGGGCACTTTGAAAATACGGAAACTCCTCCAATACTTTCTCTAAAGCTAAGGTTTGCTTTTGAGTAATTGTATTGGGTTTGTTAATTAAATAAGTATAATCTGTTACGTTCATTTTATTCGGTGTTCAGTGTTCAGTATTTAGTACTCAGTGTTAATTGATGACTGAATACTGCCAACTATTTTTACCATTTAGCTAATGATTCATTAAAAATATCTTGCGTAATTCTTTCAAAAATTTCATCAAGTGCCGTAGTTAGAACAGCCCCTTGAAGCTGTGTTTGTGCTGGGTAATCGTAATAAAACTCGAATGGTTTTTCAAAATCGTCCGCTTCTTTATTCCTATTTGTGAATCTAACATTCACTCTTATTTTTATACGGTTTTGAGAAGCTTGTTGATCGGCAGTAGCAGTCATCGGACTAATTCGATAATCTACAATTTCTCCTTCGTAAGTTAAATCAGCACCGCTGCTTATCATGTTTAGATTGGTTTGATTCTGTATCAAATCTTGCAATGTTCGAGTAAAAGTTAGATCAATTCCAGGTTCAACTAAATCCGCATTGTTTTGAAAGAAATTAACTTGAAAGGTTTTTGCATCGATTTTTCCCGTTCCGGTAAAATTGTAAATTCCGCAACCACTCAACATGAAAAGACTAATGAATGCAAAAAGTGAATGTATTTTTTTCATAAAAAATTTGTGATAAATTCCAATTTTTCAAACTCCAAACTCCAATATTCGAAATATAAAAAGTCTGCCAAAGATAGTAAATTTGGACTCGAGCGATAGCGAACAGGCGGAGCAATTTGGGATTTTAATATTGTTTTTTCATTTTTAAAGGTCGAATTGTTTGATTTTTCGATACAGCGTTCGTTCAGAAATTCCTAATTCATCGGCAGCTGCTTTTCTTTTTCCTTTGTTTTTTTCTAATGATTTTTTAATCATTTCGATTTCTTTTTGTTCTAAACGCAACACTTCCTCTTCTTCGATAGTTTCGGCAAAAAGATAATTGTCTTCTGAATTGTTGTAGTTTTCATTATGATTCGTTGGCATCACAGCGGTTACAGCTTGTTCTTCAAACTCGATTTCGCTATCTTCTTCTTTAGAACCGTATATTTTCTGAATTAAATTCGGATTAATATCCTGGGCTTTTGCAGCACCACTTTTCATTAGTTCCAAAGTCAATTTTTTAAGATCATTCAAATCACTTTTCATATCAAAAAGCACTTTGTATAAAATATCTCTTTCGGTACTAAAATCACTTTCGCTTTTATTGCTTTTAATTACCGATGGTAGATTGCTGCCTTCTGTTGATGGTAAATAAGCCTGCAAAGTAGCTCCCGAAATATCGCGATTGGTTTCTAAAACCGAAATTTGTTCGGCAACGTTTCTTAGCTGACGAATGTTTCCGCTCCATCGGTATTTTTGCAATAATTGCACGGCATTATCATCTAATTTTAATGGAGGCATTTTGTATTTATGAGCAAAATCGGCGGCAAATTTTCGAAATAATAAATGAATATCTTCTTTTCTGTCGCGCAAAGGAGGTAAAGCAATATCTACCGTACTCAAACGATAGTACAAATCTTCACGGAATTTCCCTTTTTCGATAGCATTAAACAAGTTCACATTTGTAGCAGCTACAATTCGAACATCCGTTTTTTGAACTTGTGACGAACCTACTTTCAGAAATTCGCCATTTTCAAGAATTCTTAGCAAACGTACCTGAGTAGTTAATGGTAATTCGCCCACTTCATCCAAGAAAATAGTTCCGCCATTTGCCACTTCAAAATAACCTTCACGGGTACTCGTTGCACCTGTAAAAGCGCCTTTTTCGTGACCAAACAATTCACTGTCAATAGTTCCTTCGGGAATAGCACCACAGTTTACGGCAATGTACTTACCGTGTTTTCTATGGGAAAGGGAATGGATGATTCTTGGAATATTTTCTTTACCAACACCACTTTCTCCAGTAACCAACACAGAAATGTCAGTAGGAGCAACCTGAATGGCTTTTTCTATGGCGCGATTGAGCTTTGGGTCATTCCCAATAATCTCAAATCGTTGTTTTATGTTTTGAACTGTTTCCATATTTTTTCTTTAGCCACGAATTACACTAATGGGCACAAATTTTTAATTTATATGAATTTCACTAATTTAGCTTGAACATTATAAGACTAATCTTTTTTGCTGTAGGGATTTTGGACCAAAATTTACAATTATTCCTAATTTGTATTTAGTAATCGCTAAATAGTTTAATGTTTGGACTATGTTTTCGTCAATTATTACTTTTGTGGCTTTAACTTCTAAAATAATATCGTTGTACACTACGAAATCTGCATAAAATTTCTTTTTTAGTAGAGTTTCTTTATAATAGATTTTAAATTCCTTTTCTCTTTCGTATGGAATTCCATGATTTTTAAATTCAATTTCTAAAGCTTCTTTGTAAACAGCTTCTAATAATCCACAACCTAATACTTTATGAACTTCCATGCATAAACCAATTATTTTGTAATATTCTTCATGTTTGTATAAAATCATACTTAACTAATTAGTGTAATTAAATAGAAATCAGAATTTGTGTTCATTAGTGTAATTCGTGGTGGACTTTCTTCTAATTCATCTCGCTCAAACCAACAGCTTCACCTTTTAAAGTTCCACTGGTGCAAGAATTGATTTTTACATTTACAAAGTCACCTATTTTATAATTCTCTTTTGGGAAAACTACAGTAATACTTTGAGAGTTCCTTCCAGAAAACTCCTCAGTTGATTTTTTAGAAACTTTTTCTACCAATACTTCAACCGTTTTTCCAATGAATTCTTCTGAGCGAAACCAAGCGTGTTTTTGTTGTAAATCGACAATTTCTTGTAATCTTCTGGCTTTTGTTTCTTCAGTAACATCGTCTTCCATTTTTCTTCCTGCCAAAGTTCCCGGGCGTTCAGAATACGAATACATGTATCCAAAATTATATTTCACATATTCCATCAAACTTAAAGTGTCTTGATGATCTTCTTCAGTTTCTGTTGGAAAACCAGCAATCATATCTTGCGAAATGGCTGCATCCGGAATAATAGTTCTAATTTTATCAATTAAAGTCATGTATTCTTCACGACTGTGCAAACGATTCATTGCTGTCAGAATTCTATTGCTTCCTGATTGTACAGGCAAGTGAATGTGCTTGCAAATATTATTGTGTTTTGCAATTACGTGTAAAACACTTTCGTGCATGTCTTGTGGATTTGAAGTCGAAAAACGAACACGCATTTTTGGAAAACCAACGGCTACCATTTCGAGTAATTGATCAAAGTCTACTGCAGTTGCTTTTTGCATTTCAGTCGCATTTTCAAAATCTTTTTTCAATCCGCCACCGTACCATAAATAACTATCGACATTTTGACCTAAGAGCGTGATTTCTTTAAAACCTTTATCCCACAAATCCTGAATTTCACTCATAATACTTTGTGGTTCACGGCTGCGTTCGCGTCCACGAGTAAAAGGAACTACGCAAAATGTACACATATTGTCGCAACCACGAGTGATAGAAACTAAAGCTGTGATTCCATTGCTCATCAAACGCACCGGCGAAATATCACCATAGGTTTCATCTTTAGATAAAATAACATTGATAGCATCACGACCTTCTTCGACTTCGCTTAAAAGATTCGGTAAATCTTTATAAGCGTCAGGACCGACAACCAAATCAACTATTTTTTCTTCTTCCAGAAACTGGCTTTTCAAACGTTCAGCCATACAGCCCAAAACGCCTACTTTCATTTTTGAATTGATGCGTTTTACCGCATTGTATTTCTCTAAACGTTTGCGTATGGTTTGTTCGGCTTTGTCACGAATCGAACAAGTATTGACCAAAACCAAATCGGCTTCTTCTAAAATTTGCGTTGTATTATAGCCGTTGCTCGATAATATAGAAGCAACTATTTCACTGTCTGAAAAATTCATCGCACAGCCATAACTCTCTATAAATAGTTTTTTGGTGTTTTCTGGTTTATGTTCTAAAACAAGACTTTCTCCTTGTTTACTTTCTTCTATACTCTTTTCCATTCTAGTTGTTTCAAAGTGCAAAGATAAGAGAAATCAAACGGATATGACAAGATGTCAGATGAAGAATTAACAGTATTTTTGGTTTTTTGAAATAGGAGTAATAATTCGGTGTTTTTACTTTAGATTAAAGCCATCCCTTTTTCGAATTAAATAGATTTCAGCTAGAGAAATTGAGGCTAAAATGAATGAAAAAGGATAGTGCCTATATTTAAGTTAAGTTGCTAAATCTTTCAAAAAAAAAATCTAAAGCCTTTGTATTTAAAAAAAATAGATACTTTTGTCTCAGAAAAATATAGCAATGGCAAAGAATTTAGTAATAGTTGAGTCACCTGCAAAGGCAAAAACAATCGAGAAATTTCTGGGAAGTGATTACCAAGTAGAGTCAAGTTATGGGCACATAGCCGACTTACCTTCAAAGGAAATAGGGGTTGATGTAGAAAATGGATTTAAACCTAAATATGAAGTTTCTCCGGATAAAAAAGCCTTAGTAAGCAAACTTAAAACTTTATCTAAAAATGCCGAAACGGTTTGGTTAGCAAGTGATGAGGATCGCGAGGGTGAGGCTATTTCTTGGCACTTAGCGGAAGAATTAAAATTAGATAAAAGCAAAACCAAAAGAATTGTTTTTCACGAAATTACAAAAAATGCTATCTTAAAAGCAATTGATAATCCACGTGAAATTGATTATAATTTAGTTAACGCTCAGCAAGCACGTCGTGTATTAGACCGTTTGGTTGGATATGAATTATCGCCAGTTTTATGGAGAAAAATCAAAGGCGGACTTTCGGCAGGTCGTGTACAATCGGTTTCAGTACGTTTAATTGTAGAACGTGAGCGTGAAATTCAGGATTTTAAAGCCGTAGCTTCCTATTCGGTAGTGGCTGAATTTACGAACGAAGCTGGAAAAGCTTTCAAAGCCAAATTGCCTAAAAATTTCAATACTAAAAAAGAAGCCGAAGATTTTTTAAGCAAAAACATCGGTTCTAATTATAAGGTTTCGGATTTAGAAACGAAACCAACAAAAAAATCACCAACTGGGCCATTTACTACTTCGACTTTACAACAAGAAGCAGCACGTAAATTGTATTTGCCTGTTGGAATTACCATGCAATTAGCACAACGTTTGTACGAAGCGGGATTGATCACTTACATGAGAACCGATAGTGTGAATTTATCCAGAGAAGCCATGGATGCCGCCGAAGCAGAAATTATCAAATCTTACGGAAAGGAGTTTTCTAATCCGCGTACATTTGCCAATAAAAGCAAAGGGGCTCAGGAGGCACACGAGGCAATTCGTCCTACTGATATGTCGCGTCATACGGTAAATATTGACAGGGATCAGGCTCGCTTGTATGATTTAATTTGGAAAAGAACCTTGGCTTCACAAATGAGTGATGCTAAATTAGAGCGTACTAATGTAAAAATTGAAGCCAATAATCATAGCGAAATATTCTCGGCTTCTGGAGAAGTTTTGCTTTTTGAAGGTTTCTTAAAAGTGTATTTAGAAGGTCACGATGATGATGAGGAAGAGCAAGAAGGTATGCTGCCTGCAATGAAAGTGAACGAAAAATTACAAAACAATTACATCACCGCTACCGAAAGATATTCACGTCCGCCAGCCCGTTATACAGAAGCTTCATTGGTAAAAAAACTAGAAGAATTAGGAATTGGTCGTCCTTCTACCTATGCACCAACAATTTCTACTATTATTAATAGAAATTATGTAGAAAAAGGAACGCTGGAAGGTCAGGAGCGCAATTATACTCAATTGACGCTGAGTGCTGGGAAAGTTTCGGATAAAGTATTAAAAGAAAACACGGGTTCGGATAAAGGGAAATTGGTTCCAACAGATATTGGTACTATTGTTACGGATTTCTTGGTGAAGAATTTCGGGAATATTTTAGATTATAATTTTACTGCAAAAGTAGAGCAGGATTTTGATGAAATTGCCGAAGGAAATATCGAATGGGCAACAATGATGCAAGAGTTCTACGATCAATTTCATCCAACTGTAAAAGATGTTGAAGCGAATGCAGATAGAGAAAGTGGCGAAAGGATTTTAGGTACAGATCCTGCAACAGGAAAGCCTGTTTCGGTTCGTTTAGGGAAATTTGGCCCAATGGCACAAATTGGTGATGCTGAGGACGAAGACAAGAAGTTTGCTAGTTTGATGAAAGAGCAAAACATTGGAAATATCACTTTGGAAGATGCTTTGAATTTGTTTTTGTTGCCAAAAGCATTAGGGATATACAAAGACGAAGAAGTGGAGGTAAGTAACGGTCGTTTTGGGCCGTATGTTCGTCATGGAAGTGTTTTTATTTCGCTACCAAAAGGAGAAGATCCATTGGCAGTAACTAAAGAAAGAGCGCAAGAATTAATTGATGAAAAAATAAAAGCTGATGCGCCAATTGCTACTTACAAAGGTGAAGGTGTGCAAAAAGGAACTGGACGTTTTGGTCCTTTTATCAAATGGGACGGAATGTTTATCAATGTGAGTAAAAAGTATGATTTTGATCATTTATCGCAAGCAGATATTGAAGCTTTGATTGAAGATAAAATACAAAAAAACATTGATAAAGTAATCCACAATTGGGAAGACGAAGGCATTTTAGTGGAGAAAGCAAGATGGGGACGTTCGGTAATTACGAAAGGAAAAATCAAAATCGAATTAAGTAAAGATGTTGATGCTGCAAAAATGACTTTAGCTGAAGTTCAAGAGTTGATTGCTCAAAAAACACCTGCTAAAAAAGCACCAGCTAAGAAAGCGGCTGCTAAAAAACCAGCAGCTAAGAAAACTACAGCAAAAAAGAAATAAAACTAGTATTTTCCTTTTATTCTTGGGAAGCAAAAAAGTTGAGAATAGCATATTATGATAGGATTTGATTTTCTGGAGCCAATAAACAATGACTTTTTGGAAGTGTTAAAATCACTAAGTTCTCAGCAATTGGGAAGTAAGGTGGTATTTCATACCCAAGAAGAATTTCCAGATTTGAATAAAGTAAAAATTGCTTTAATAGGTGTTTTAGAAAATCGAGGAAGTGATACTATCTCAAATTCGGGAGATTTATCTGTTTTTAGAAAAGAATTATACAGTATGTTCCCTGGGAACTGGGATGCTAGCATTGCTGATTTAGGCGATATTTTGCCAGGAAATTCAAAAGAAGATACTTATTTTGCTGTACGCAAAGTTGTTTCTGATTTGATCAAAAAGAAAATCATTCCCATAATTATCGGAGGTTCACAGGATTTAACATACAGCATGTACCGTGCTTATGATGAATTAGAGCAAATGGTCAATCTGGTAGCTATTGATAGTAAATTTGATTTTGGAAAAGAAGAAGAAGAGATGTCAAGCAACTCCTATTTGTCAAAAATGATTATCGATGAACCCAATAATTTATTTAATTTTTGCAACATTGGTTACCAAACCTATTACAATTCTCAGGAAGAAATTGATTTAGTGGAAAAATTGTTTTTTGATGGCTATCGCCTTGGAGAAGTCTCAAATAATATCGCCCTTGCCGAACCTGTTTTTAGAGATGCTGATATTGTTAGTTTAGATTTAAATTCAGTAAAATCAGCCGATTCTGGAAATTTTGTTTCTTTTGCTCCTAATGGATTTAATGGAAAAGAAATTTGTGCTTTAGCAAGATATGCCGGAATTAGTGATAAGGTTTCGATGCTTGGAATTTTTAATCATCATAATTCTCATCAGGAATCGATTTTGATTACACAAATTATCTGGTATTTTATCGAAGGTTATCATTATCGTTCTAAAGAATACCCTTTTGGAAGTAGAAAAAATTACATTAAATACAGCGTTCCTATCGAAAATGAGACTTTGGTTTTTTATAAGAGCGACAAAACAGATCGTTGGTGGATAGAAATTCCTTTTATTTCAAATGGGAATAATAAACTTAAACGAAATACGTTATTACCTTGTTCTTATGAAGAGTATTTAGGAGCTTGTAATCAGGAGTTGCCTGAAAGATGGTGGAAAGCACAACGAAAAAATGTGCTTTAATGTCATTTTTGTGAGTAATTAACTAGGTGTGAAATGTTAAATACTACTTGAGTAAAGTGTTATAAGAATTACGATTCATCGAATAAATGTGTTTTTAATCGTGTTTTTTTGCATTTTGTCGATAAAATATTTTTTTTATAATTTTTTTAACTTTACTTTTGAACAAGTATTTAATTAAAGAAAAAAAAATTGTTTTATTAATAAATAATAAATACGTTTACAGACTTAAAAAATAAAGAATATATAACCCGAATTTATATGAAGAAGTTCATTGCATTTATGGCAATTTTGTCACTTTTAATAAGCTGTGGTAAGTCAAGTGATAAAGGTGAGTTAGTCGGTGTTAAAGGAGCAAAATGGCATCCAGAAAAGCCTTATGGAATGACTTTAGTTCCTGGTGGAGCCTATATTATGGGTAAATCTGATGAAGATATAGCTGGTGTTCAAGATGCGCAAACCAAAACAGTAACGGTGCGTTCCTTTTACATGGATGAAACAGAAATTACTAACAGCGAGTACCGTCAATTTGTAGAATGGGTAAAAGATTCTACAATCAGAATGAAGTTAGCTATTCTTGCTGATATGAACGGAATAAAATCAGGAGATTCTAAAGGGAAAGGCAAGAATGCGGGAAGTATTGGTGATTTTGCATTTAATGATGCTGACCCTGAGAAAATGACTGCTTATGATAAGTATATGTATGATAACTATTATAGTATTGGTACGACTGAGGATGAATACGCTGGTAGAAAACTAAACAGAAATGTAAAGTTAATTAAAGATCCAAAACAATATCCAGATGAGTATTATGTAGAGGTAATGGATTCCATGTATATTCCAATTGAGGAATCTTACAACGGCTTGCGTAGTATTGATGTAGATAAATTGAAGTTCCGCTATTCTTGGATGGATATTCAGGCTGCAGCCAAAGCTAAAGTAGGTAAAAGAAAAGATTTTATTAGAAATGAGGAAGTAAAAATATATCCAGATACAACAGTTTGGATTAAAGATTTTGCTTATTCGTATAATGAGCCAATGCACAATGATTATTTTTGGCACAAAGCGTATGGGGAATATCCCGTAGTTGGGGTTAAATGGACTCAAGCAAAAGCTTTTTGTGCTTGGAGAACTTTAAATAAAAACACCTATATCAAATCTAAAAAAAGTGGTCGTGATTTAATTAACTCATTTCGATTACCTACAGAAGCGGAGTGGGAATATGCAGCTAGAGGTGGTTTACAATCGGCTACTTATCCATGGGGAGGGCCTTACACTAAAAATGATAGAGGTTGTTTCTTAGCGAATTTCAAACCAAACAGAGGAGATTATGCTGCGGATCAGGCATTGTATACTGTAGAAGCTAAATCGTATGAGCCAAATGGTTACAATCTTTATAACATGGCTGGAAACGTTTCAGAATGGACGGATTCGTCGTATGACCCAAATGCCTACGAATATGTATCTACAATGAACCCAAATGTTTTAGATGCTTCAAATAAACGTAAAGTAGTTCGTGGAGGATCATGGAAAGATGTTGCTTACTTCTTACAAGTAAGTACCAGAGATTTTGAATATGCTGATTCAGCAAGAAGTTTCATTGGGTTTAGAACTGTTCAAGATTATATGGGCGTTCAAACTACTGGAGGAGCAGGAGACACAAGAAGAAGATAAAAAAATACCCCCTTAAATTAATAATAAATAACACCTACACAAAACTAAAAAAACTAAGATTATGGCATTATTAGGAAAAAAAGCAATGAATTTTGCTTACGGAATGGGAGCAGCAGTTGTAATTGTTGGAGCTCTTTTTAAAATTACGCATTTTGAACTAGGACCGTTAACAGGTACTGTAATGCTTTCAGTTGGATTACTAACAGAAGCTTTTATTTTTGCACTTTCGGCGTTTGAACCTGTGGATGACGAATTAGATTGGACTTTGGTTTACCCTGAATTAGCTAATGGAACTCCATCAGCTGCCAGAAAACCAAAAGCAGAATCTCCTGTTGAGGCTCAAGGATTGTTGTCTCAAAAATTAGATAATTTATTAAAAGATGCTAAAATCGATGGTGAATTGATGGCAAGTTTAGGAAATAGTATCAAAAATTTCGAATCAGCTGCTAAAGGAATTGCTCCTGCTGCTGACGGAATTGCTGCTACAAAAAAATACAGCGACGAATTGTCTATGGCTGCCGCTCAAATGGAAGCTTTAAATAGTTTGTACAAAGTGCAGTTAGAAAGTGCTTCTAGAAATGCTGAAGCCAACAAAGAAATTGCTGAAAATGCTACTAAGTTAAAAGAGCAAATGCAATCTATGACTGCAAATATTACATCTTTAAACAGTGTGTATGGAGGAATGCTTTCTGCTATGAATAACAAAGGATAATAATTAAGTTCGAGACTATTAAACAAAATTACTACAACTAATTATTAGAAAATATGGCAGGAGGAAAACTAACCCCTAGACAGAAGATGATTAACCTGATGTACTTGGTTTTCATCGCTATGTTGGCAATGAATGTTTCAAAAGAAGTAATATCAGGTTTTGGATTAATGAATGAAAAATTTGAAAGTTCTAATACCAATTCTAAACAATCAAACGACCAAATGTTACTTGCTTTAGATGCTAAAGCAGCAGAAGCTAAAGGTGAATTTGCCGTTGCATCAGTAACCGCTCATAAAGTAAAAACAATAACGGATAATTTCTACAACTACATTCAATCTTTAAAAGCGCAAGCATCTACAGGTTATGAGGCAGATCCAGAAACCGGAAAACTACCTTATGAAGAAATGGATAAAGGCGACAATATTGGTGATTGGTTTACAGGTGATGGTTATTCTAAAAAAGGAAACGAAATTATTGCAACTATCAACCAATACAAAGCGGATATGAAAGCTACGTTGGGAGATAAAAAATATGCTAGTATTATCAAAGAAATTGAAGAAAAATTTGATCTTTCGGATGTGAAAAACAAGGAAGGATTAAAAGATAAATATTTATCGTATCATTTTAAAGATTTCCCAGCTATTGCTACGATTGCTAAACTTTCGACTTGGCAAAATGATATCAATAAAGCAGAATCTGATGTGTATAGTGCAGCTTTAGGAAAAGCGGCAGTAGCAGCGGCGTCATACAGCAATTATCAAGCAATAGTTGTTTTAGACAAGAATGCTTATTTTCAAGGAGAAGCGGTTACTGGAAAAGTGGTTTTAGGTCGTTATGACGAAAATACAAAACCAACAAGTGTTACTGGCGCAAGATTAGATCCCGCTACAGGACAAGCTAAAATTGCTTTGACAGCTGGAGGAGTTGGGGAGCAAAATATTGCAGGTCAATTTACTTTTGTTGAAGATGGAAAAACCATTCCATTGAAATTTTCTGGTAAATACGTTGTGGTTCCAAGACCTAATTCGGCTACTATTTCTGCTGATAAAATGAATGTAGTGTATAGAGGTGTTTCTAATCCTATCTCTATTTCATTCGCAGGTATTGCGGATAATAATGTTAATGCTTCGGCTCCAGGTTTGACTAAAGTAGGAAACGGGAAATACACTATGAGTCCACAAGGTGGTAACGAAGTAGTTATTAATGTTTCTGGTAAAATGGCTGACGGTAAAGTAGCTTCAGACAAAAAAGTATTTAGAATTAAAGGAATTCCTGGTCCATCAGGTACAATTAGAGGTGAAATGGGTGTTGTAAAAGGCCCAAAATCAAACTTAGAAATTGCTACTATTGGAGCGAAGTTAGTAGACTTTGATTTTGATGTTGATTTAAATGTTGTTGGATTTAATTTAAAAGTTACTGGTCAGCCTACTGTGGTTGTGCAAGGCGATAGATTAAATGCACAATGTAAAGCAATACTTTCTAAAGCGGGAAGAGGAGATCAAGTTACTATTTCTGAAATTAAAACAAAATTAGTTGGTGCTGGTAGTTATTTATTGCCAAGAACAGCTCCAGTTATTTTTGAAATTCAATAATAAATACCTTAATTACCCAGAATAGAAGATTACATCCATTCTTATTAATGATACTATGATGAATATGAGAAATTTTTTGATACTAGCAATCTCTTTAATTGGAGGAATGGCTTCTTATGCTCAATCTAATTTACTGAATGCTAGAATTCCTGAAGAAATTGGTTTAAAAACTAAGGCTCAACAGATTTCAGACAATGATAAACCATTAGCGTATGGATATGTTCATGATAGAGATGTATTGATGGGTAAAATGGTTTGGGAAATAATCGATTTAAGTGAAAAAATTAACTTTCCACTTTATTTCCCTATTGATACAGCTAATATAGGTTCTGACAGACGTTCATTGTATGACGTACTAACTAGAGCCATAAAAAGCGGAGAAATTTCAGAAGTGTATTCAGATAGTTATTTCAATACCAAAAAAACATTTAATGATATTCAGGCTTCATTAAGTCGAATTGATACAACAGATGTAGGTAGAGAACAAATAAATGCAGGTCAAAGTGTTTCGCAAGAATATATTTTGAGATCAGATTTAACTGCTCAAGATGTAACCCAATACAAAATTAAAGGGTTTTGGTATTTTGATAAACGTCAAAGTGAATTGAAATACCGTTTGCTTGCTATTTGTCCGGTAACACCTGATGTGTACACGATGAACAGTGATGAGAAAGATTATATTGAATTGTTTTGGATTTTCTTCCCTGATGCAAGAGAGGTTTTACATGAAGCAAAAGCATTTAACGATAAAAATTCGGCGATGCCGGTTTCTTTCGATCATATTTTAAATTCAAGACGTTTCAATAGTGTGATTTACAAAGAAGAAAACGTTTATGGAGATAGAGAGATTAAAGAATACATGAAAGATAACGCTCAAAGTCAACTGCTCGAAGCCGAACGTGTGAAAGAGAAAATACGTGATTTTGAATCAGACATGTGGAATTACTAATTTCAATTATAGTTTTTACAAAACTCTTACCTAATGGTAAGAGTTTTTTATTTAGATCAATATGATAGATTATTTAATTGTAGGATGTGGATTAGCTGGGATTTCGTTTTCTGAAATTGCTTTGGCAAACCAAAAAAGTAGTGTAGTTGTTGATAACGATTCTCAAAATTCATCAAAAATTGCTGGTGGACTTTATAATCCGGTTATTTTAAAACGTTTTAGTGAAGTTTGGCAAGCCCAAGAACAATTGCTTTTAATGAATCAGTTTTATGCTGATTTAGAACGAAAACTTCAAATAAAAGTAGATTTTAAAAAGCCTATTTTGCGTAAATTTTTTTCTATCGAAGAACAAAACAATTGGTTTGCCGCATCAGATAAGCCTGGGTTAGCTCCTTTTCTATCTACGACTATACGAACCAACACATACCAAGGAATTGATTCGCCTTTTGATTATGGCGAAGTGTTGCACACCGGTTATGTAGATACAGCTTTATTGTTAGAAAGTTATAAAAACTATCTTCTGCAAGAACAGCTTTTGCTTCAAGAATCTTTTGATTATGAAGTGTTGGAAGTCTTGTCGGATCGTATTCGTTACAAAAATATTGAAGCCAAACATATTATTTTCGCAGAAGGTTTTGGGATGCATGCCAATCCTTATTTCAATCATTTGCCTTTGGATGGGACAAAAGGAGAACTTTTTATCATCAAAGCACCCCAATTAGATTTGGATGTAATTGTAAATACGAGTGTTTTTATTCTTCCGCTAGGCGATGGATTATTCAAAGTGGGTGCTACTTACAATTGGAAAGACAAAGCCGATTTACCTACCGAAGAAGGAAAACAAGAACTAATAGATCGCATTCAGGAAATTATCAGTTGCGAGTTTGAGATTGTCTCTCATTTTGCAGGCGTTCGACCTACGGTAAGAGACCGCAGACCGATTGTGGGAACTCATTCCAGTAGTTCGTCAATTCATGTTTTAAACGGTTTAGGAACAAGAGGAGTAATGCTGGGACCTGCTATGGCCAAAGCATTATTCGAATCGATAGAAAGTGGAATTCCTTTGCCAAAAGAAATTAATATCGACCGGTTTAAACCAAAGGATAAAAGATAATTTTATGCTTTAAAGCTAGGGTCATAATGTACAAACATATTGATGTAAATATTCCTCGACCATCGGAGTACAAATGGAAACGTAACAATTAGAGTTGCTATTATTGCAATAAAAGCCGTTTTGAGAGAAGTATTAAAAAATAAATAGGATACAACAAAAGCAGCAATTCCAATAGCTACATTTAGTCCATAACTCACATACATGGCACCATAAAAAAAAGAAGGTTCAATTTGATAAGTTAAGCCACAATGCGAACATTTTACATTCATTTTTAAAACATTAGCTAAATTCAGCGGATTTTTGTCCACATACATGCTCTCATTTTGGCATTTCGGACAAGTTCCTGTTAAAATACTATTTAGTTTGGATCCTTTTTTTAACATTTGCAAAAAATTTTATCAAAGGTACATTATTTGAAAAAGTACCAATGTAACATTAGTCACAAAATATGCTTAATATACACAATTTATCGGTTTCGTTTGGTGGTACTTATTTGTTTGAAGAAGTTACCTTTCGATTAGGAGCTGGAGATAGAGTCGGTCTTGTAGGGAAAAATGGTGCTGGAAAATCCACCATGCTAAAAATGTTAGCAAGAGATTTTGCTCCCGATTCTGGAGTGATTTCTCAGGAGAAAGATATCCGAATGGGATTCTTACGTCAGGATATTGATTTCGAAAGAGGAAGAACGGTTCTTGAAGAAGCTTATGAAGCTTTTACTGAGATTAAAATTGTTGAGAAAAAACTAGAAGAAATCAATCATCAATTGGTTACCAGAACCGATTATGAAAGTGATGAATACAGCAAAATAATTGAGGATTTATCGGATTACACCCATCGTTTTGATTTATTAGGCGGGTATAATTATGTAGGCGATACAGAGAAAATTCTTTTAGGTTTAGGTTTTAAAAGAGAGGTGTTCAACAATCAAACAGAAACTTTTTCGGGTGGATGGAGAATGCGTATCGAATTAGCTAAATTGTTATTGCAAAACAATGATGTTTTATTGCTAGATGAGCCTACCAATCACTTGGATATTGAAAGTATTATTTGGCTAGAAAGTTTCTTGCGTAATTATCCAGGAGTTGTGGTAATTGTTTCGCACGATAAAATGTTCTTAGATAATGTAACCAATAGAACTATCGAAATTTCTCTTGGAAAAGCTTACGATTTCAACAAACCGTATTCTCAATATCTAGAATTGCGTCATGAAATTCGTGAAAAACAATTGGCTACTCAAAAAAACCAAGCTAAGAAAATTGAAGAAACCGAAAAGTTAATCGAGAAATTCCGTGCCAAAGCTTCCAAAGCTTCGATGGCGCAATCGTTGATTAAAAAATTAGATAAAGTAGAACGGATTGAAGTCGATGAAGACGACAATTCGGTGATGAATATTTCGTTTCCCGTTTCAAAAGAACCAGGAAAAGTAGTTATTGAAGCCGAAGATGTTACCAAAGCCTATGGAGATAAGGTAATTCTAAAGGATATTTCACTGTTAGTAGAACGCGGAAGCAAGATTGCCTTTGTGGGACAAAATGGACAAGGAAAATCGACTTTTATCAAGGCTTTAGTCAACGAATTTGAATACGATGGAACGATCAAATTAGGACATAATGTGCAATTGGGATATTTTGCTCAAAATCAAGCTGAATATTTAGATGGCGAAATTACCTTGTTGCAAACTATGGAAGACGCCGCAATGGATACCAATCGTTCGAAAGTGCGTGATATGTTAGGTTCGTTTTTGTTCCGTGGTGATGATGTAGAGAAAAAGGTAAAAGTACTTTCAGGAGGCGAAAGAAACCGTCTGGCGTTGTGTAAATTGCTTTTGCAGCCTATCAATGTTTTGTTGATGGATGAGCCTACAAACCACTTGGATATCAAATCTAAGAACGTTTTAAAAGCCGCTTTGCAAAAATTTGGTGGGACTTTATTGTTAGTTTCTCACGATAGGGATTTCTTGCAAGGAATGTCAAATATTGTATACGAGTTTAAAGATCAAAAAATAAAACAATATTTAGGAGATATCAATTATTTCTTAGAGCAACGCAATATGGAAAATATGCGTGAAGTGGAGAAAAAAGATGTAGAGAAAGCTGCAGCTCCAAAAGAAAATAAAAAAGCATCCTACGAAGATCAGAAAAAAGGAAAAGCATTGCAAAATAAATTGAGTAAGGTGGAAAGCCAAATCAAACAATTGGAAAGAGACATTCAGCACGATGATAAGATGTTGGCTTCTAATTATGACAAAAATATTGAAGATGCTGCTTTTTTTAAAGCGTACAATAAAAAGAAAGCCGATTTAGACCAACTCTTATTAGATTGGGAAATTGTTCAGGAAGAAATAGATAATTTGTAGTAAAATGGAAAGTTAGGCTTGATTAACTAATCAAGCCTATTTTTTTTGAGTGCGCAATTGCTTCTTTACTTTTTTTAAAATAACAAACGGCTACAGAAAGACTTTCCAGATTTTGAAGTGTTTTAATCACTTTTTCTTTTTTGTGTTTAGCTGTTTGTCTAATATAAATAGCCTGAATGGTTAATGGGAAAATTTTACTAATGGCTTCATACAAATAAGGGTCTTCTTGCGAATCATCGCCAATGAGAACATATTTTAAATTAGGATAAAATTCTAAAATGTGTTTTATTTTTTCAAATTTATGATTGTGACTGCCTCTTCCCGTCCAGAAAAAATTTCTCAAACTGTTTTTAATATCTTTCAACAATAAAACCGCTTTGGGTAATTGGTGAATTTCGGTAAACTTGACAATGAATCGGTATAAATTCCACTCACTACTAGAAACATAAAAAAAGATATTTAATTCATCGTCTTCTTTCCTACCTGCCTGACTCAGTGCTCGATAATGAACTGTAACATCTTCAAATATCTTGCGGCGGTTTACATTTCGAAACAACAAATTGTATAATTTTCTTAAAGGATTCATAGTGTACGATACTAAAAAAGTATCGTCAATATCTGATATAATTCCCAAATGATCGACTCTTGGTCGAATATAACTTTCTTTGGCTGTAATGGTTTCGTTCTCGTAATTTAGACTTACTTCATAGTCAATCCAGCCATAATCTGTTTGACTAAGCGGAATACAAAATTTAAAATAACCATCAGAAAGTGTTCGGGTATGGATTGTTTTTTGGTTATGTACCAGGTAAATATCGGCATTAGCCCAGGTTTTCATTCGGTACATTCCAATTATAGAACTCGCGTTTTTGAAGTTTTTATCCTGAAAATCGTAATCGACTTTTTTTGTTGGGTTAAAAACATGTCCCATTACAATTAACTCTTGTTCGTTGGCATAACCACGGTATAACTTTATAATAGGCTTCATTTATAGACTTTCTTTTGTATTGTATCCTAAATTAGTTAATTTTAAAACAAATATGAAGTAAAATGGAGAAAAATAATGTGATGATGGTGGTGAATCCCATTTCGGGAGGAGTTAATAAGGCTAATTTGATTGAAGAGGTTTCGCATTATGCGCAATATTTAAATCTGAATTTGTATTGTATAGAAACCACAGGAGTTAATGATTTAGAAAATATAAGAGCCTATTATGCTCAATATCAGCCAGAGCGTGTTATTATTGCGGGAGGAGATGGAACGATAAAATTAGTTGCCGAAGCTTTAGAACAGCAAGATGTTGTTTTTGCAATATTGCCAGTAGGTTCTGCTAATGGATTAGCAACCGATTTGGGTTTGGTAAAATCACTAGAAGAGAATATTGCGATTGCTTTTCAAAATAATTTTGTAGCGATAGATTTTATAAGAATTAATAATCGAATGTGTATTCACCTAAGTGATTTAGGCCTCAATGCCGATTTGATTAAGAATTATGAAAAAAGTTCCATTCGAGGAAAATTAGGCTACGCTTTGCAAATTTTTAAAACTTTATCTCATGCCGGGAAATCATTTCAAGTGAGTATAAAAAATGATGAACAATTGATTGAAGCCAAAGCACAAATGATTGTTATTGCTAATTCTCAAAAATATGGAACGGGAGTTGTTATTAATCCAATAGGAATTATGGGTGATGGTAAATTTGAGTTGATTATTTTGAGAAAAATCACTTTTAGTGTTTTTGTCAAAATTGTTATGGGGAAAATTCCAATTTCATCTGGAGATGTTACGGTTATTTCTACCGATAAAGCTTTGATTAATATCAATAAACCAACAAGTTTTCAAATAGACGGCGAATATTGTGGTAAAGAAGTCAATTTGGATATTTCAATATCAACACTAAAATTAAGAATTGCAACATTCAAGACGTAAGCTGTTTATTTGAAAGGATTGCGTTCTTGCCATTCTATTTTAGGCTCAAAAAAGCGAAATGTTTTAGATACAAATACATTTAAAAAAGGATTATTATGTTTCATAAGTCCGAACATATCTTCGGCTTTGGCACCTACTGAACTTTTGATTTCTAATGCAGTTCGGGCAAAAATAATTCGGCTGTATTTTTTGTTGATAGAATAGCCTATCATATCATACAGCATGTTTAAATACAGCATTTTTTCTTTTTGACAATCGTCATCGTATCCTAAAAAATAAGTGTCTATATCCGAACCATTTTTAATTAAGGTATTAAAACCAATTAATTTATTGTTGTCGAAATAGCCGTAAAATAAAAACTTGTCTTTTAGGTTTTTTTTGAAAATTTCAAAATGATTTTCGTTTAGATAAAAAGTATTGAAAGCGGCTTTTTGAGCCACATTTAGATACAAATCATAAATACGTTCCTTTTGATTTTCAATATCTTCAAGACTCATTTTTTGTTTGCTAAGTCCCGATGCTTTTTTTCGGGCTCTTTTGTATTGGTCTCGGTATTTTTTATTTTTATCAGCTATGTAATCATCAAAAGTTTGCCAAGAATCTTTGATGTTAAAAATCATATTGGGTTGGGTAGAAAATCGATAAAAAGAATCAAATTCAGGGATGTCAAAAGTCTTTATTTCAGCTTTCGAATAATCTTTAAAAATAGTAAGGTGAGGTTTGCAGCCTTGTTTTTTATAATGCAGTTCTAATGCTTCAGTAGCTTCTTTTAATAATCTAAAAATGGCATTAATTGGGGCTTTTTTGCTGTATAGAATCCCGTTTTGTCCCGTTAACATGTTGTTTCCAATGATAAGGACTTTGGATCCAAATCTTTTGAAAACAAAATTTCTGATTTTAGTTCGAATACAATTGTCTCTTTCTCCAAAAGAAGAAATTGTGCTTAAATCTAAAAATTGAGCAATACTGATGCCGATTAATTCGTTGTCCTTAAAAAGAGCAATATAATGACAAGTCATATTTGCTGGAGCCGCAGTTTCTAAAATCTTGAGATACTCTCGAGAAAGAAAGATATTCTTTGAAGCCAAAACATCCCATTCATCGGGTAAGTTTTGAACAGTATCGTGTATTTTAAAAGAAAAAATAGATTTCAAATGTGGAGAGATTAATTTTTGGCGAAGGTACTATTTTAAGTCCATAAGACAGTTTAAAGGTAAAAAATAACTAAATTTATAAAAAGAAAGAGTATGAAAATTTATAATGAAGAAACAGCACAGTCGGTTTTGTCGCAATTAACAAATTGGACTTTTTCAAACGATGGGATCGAGAAAAAATTTGAGTTTGAAAATTTTAGTCAAGCACTTGCTTTCATTGTTCAAATCGGATTGTTGGCAGAAACTAAAAATCATCATCCTGAATTGTTTAATGTCTACAACAAAGTTAATATTCGATTGTCAACCCACGATGCTAAAGGCGTTACGGATAAAGATTTTGAATTAGCCAAAGCAATAGAAAAATTGTTTTAAAAAAACTCCTCTCGTTAATAAATCAAGAGAGGAGTCCTTTTTATTGCCAGGCACAAATAATCCCGCCCATAATTGTGAAACAGATCATCCAATAGCCACTATTGATAAAGGTGTATTTCCAGCTTTTTCTTTCAAATAAAGCATTAGTTGCTATCATTGGGAAAGCTAGAAAGAGTCCTGCCAAAAAGCCATGAAGAGCGCCATGCTTGAAAGTTCTAAAAGTAGTGCCGTAATCGTTCATAAAAGCGGTGTAAGAAGGTTTGGTTTCAGTTGTATTTTCTCCTCCAATCATTCCAAAAGCACCCCATTGATGGATAGTTAAGAATTGCAAAATCATTGCAATTAAAAAGGCAAAAAAGACCGCCATTATAAAAATTAAGGGCATGTTAGCACCTTTTATTTTTTCTTCGGTTAATCCCGATTCTTTCATCCAAATTGTTCCAAATACTTTTGGGTTGTACCAAATACATCCGATGACTAAAGTAGATAAAGCAGCTACAAACAGCGCTAAAAAGTTAATTTCCATGTGGTTGGTTTTTAGATTAGTAGTTCAAATATAAATAATTTTTTTTAATTTTTTCATGTCTTAAATGTAAGACTAGTACCCTTTAAAATAAAATAAACGTGTATTTCGTCGATTATATTAGCTTTTAATCTGTGTTTTGTTTTATATTTACTCTGTCATTTAAAGCAAAAGTTATGAAAAAGATAGTTACTTTATTATTAGTGGTTTTGTCCTCATTTACAATGATGGCTAATGTATCGATTTCAGATAAAGAAATCCTCGTGAAATTCTACGAGGCAACTAATGGCAGTCAATGGAAAGTGAAATGGGATTTGTCTCAAGATATAAGTACTTGGACTGGTGTTAAAGTGCTAAATAACAAAGTAGTTGCCATAAACTTACAGAATAATAATTTGGTAGGTGTAATCCCAACCGAGTTAGGTCAATTAGAAACTTTACAACAATTAAATCTACATAGAAATCATCTTTCTGGGAGTATTCCTGCTAGTTTAGGTAATTTGAAAGAATTGAAAATATTAGACTTGTCTTTTAATAATTTATCGGCATCTATTCCAGCTTCAATTTGCAATTTAAGCAATTTGAAAAGTTTAGAATTGTTTATGAATCAGCTTTCAGGTGAGTTGCCATCTAATTTAGGGAATTTACAAAAATTAGAAACTTTGGCAATTTTTAATAATGAAATAGAAGGCGCAATTCCTGCTTCTTTCTATGAAATGAAAGCGTTAAAAACGGTATTATTAAATAGTAATAAACTAAGTGGTACATTAAGCCCAGATGTTGCTAATTTAACTCAATTAACTAATTTTAGCTTATTCGAAAATAATTTTCAAGGACAAGTGCCTTTAGCTATCGAAAATTTAGATAATTTAAAAGAAATGAATATTTCTTACAATAAATTCAATGGTTTAGTTTCAAGAAAATTAGCTGTTTTAGATACGTTAAACATGACTATGGTTAACGATGGTGGTGTAGCTTATTTGATGAATGTAGCAATTGAAGTGGATAAAAGACCAATAGTTTCTGAAGAATAATTTTTTTGGTTAGAAAATTATTTATATTTATTAAGTTAGTTTTATAATAAGTTTAGTTTCTGGAAAACCTGTGAATAGTACATTCACAGGTTTTTTTGTATTACACACCACTAAAAGCACTAAAACCACCATCTACAGCAAGTACAATTCCAGTGACAAACTGGGAAGCGTCACTACACAAAAAGTGAATCGCACCAGATAATTCATTGGCTTCACCAAATCTTTTCATGGGGGTGTTGTTAATGATGCTATTTCCTCTTGAAGTATAAGAACCATCCTCATTAGTTAATAATTTTCGGTTTTGATTTCCAATAAAAAAACCTGGTGCTATAGCATTTACACGAATGCGATCACTAAATTTTGTTGCCATTTCCACCGCCATCCATCTGGTGAAGTTTTCCATTGCAGCCTTAGATGCTGAATAGCCCACTACGCGGGTTACGGCTCTGTCAACTGTCATAGAAGAGAAATTAATAATTACTCCTTCTTTTTGTTTGGCCATAAGTTCTCCAAAAACAATTGAAGGAAGCACCGTGCCATTTAAGTTTAAATCGGTTACGGTTTGAAAAGCATCCATAGATAAGTCAAAAATAGTTTGATCTACGCTTATTGTCGCTCCAGGCATATTTCCCCCAGCGGCATTCAATAAGATATCAATTCGACCATATTGAGCTATGATTTTTTCTCGTGCTGTTTCTAATGATTTTTTGTCCAGAATGTTTGCCGCAATTCCGAATGCGTCATACCCTTTTTCTTTTAAGTTTGTAATACTAATGTCAATGGTTTCCTGATTTCTTCCAAGAATAATAATTTTTGCGCCTGAAGCGGCTAAATGTTCAGCAATTGATGTTCCTAATACTCCAGTTCCTCCTGTAATTACAGCAACCTTATTTTTAATGTTAAATAGATTCATTTTTTAAATTTGATTTTATTATTTATTTTAAAAGCTGTGCGAATTAATTAAAATTCACACAGCTTTCTTTACAACAATTAGGGTTTATTGTTAGAATTTCCACCTAACAAAGGCTTCCATTGCGGCATAATTAGACAAACCTAACTGATCGTATAATTCGGCCGTTTCTTTGTTTCTGTCTTCGGCTCTTTGCCAGAATTCTCTAGAATCAGTGCCTTGAAATACGACACCGTCTTTTTGCGATTGGTGTTTGAATATTCCGTGTCTCTTAGCTAAAACTTGATCCGGACTCATGGGAACAGCCATTTCTATTTCGTCAATGCCCCATTCTTGCCAAGCCCCACGATAAAGCCATAGCCAACAATCATTCATGAAATCTTTTTGTTTCAGATTTTTTACCGCTTCAAAAATAGCGTCTAAACATACTTTATGCGTTCCGTGTGGATCGGCAAGATCACCTGCTGCAAATATCTGATGCGGTTTTATTTTTTCAATAAGATCCATAGTAAGTTGGATGTCGGCTGCTCCTAAAGGCTTTTTCTCAATAGTTCCTGTTTCGTAAAACGGAAGATCCATAAAATGAATTTGATTGTCAGTTAAGCCTACAAAATGGCTGGTTGCTCGTGCTTCTCCTTTTCGAATAAGACCTTTTAAGTGTCTAACCTCGGGAGTGTCTTTTTGACTTGCTTTTTTGTTGTTTAAAAATTCATGCGCTTTATTGTATATCGAAGTGGCTTCGGGACTATTAATTCCAAATTTTTCGTTATAGTCACATACAAAACGAGCAAAACGCTCTGCTTCGCTATCAGCTACAGCAATATTTCCTGATGTTTGATAGGCCACATGAACTTCATGACCTTGCTCGTGTAAACGCATAAAAGTGCCTCCCATACTTATGATGTCATCGTCTGGATGCGGACTAAAAATCAGTACTCTTTTTCTAGCGGGTTTTGCTCGTTCAGGTCTATTGCTATCATCGGCATTGGGTTTTCCTCCCGGCCAGCCTGTGATAGTGTTTTGTAATTTGTTAAAAATATTAATGTTGATGTTGTAAGCGGGACCTAAATCGGCTAATAAATCACTCATTCCGTTTTCGATATAATCAGCATCAGTGAGTCTAAGAATAGGTTTTTTTAAGTCGAGTGCCATTCTTAAAACCGCTTTTCTAGTCAATTTGTCTGTCCAAACAATTTTTTCAACCAGCCAAGGGGTGTTGATTCGGGTTAGTTTAGAACCAGCTTCTTGATCTAAAACAAATATTGCATTGTCGTGTTCTTGCAAGAATGAAGCTGGAATTAAATTGGTTACAGTGCCTTCAACGGAAGATTTAACAATGTTTGATTTGCCTTCGCCCCAAGCCATAAGAATCACTTGTTTGGCTTCCATTATTTTTTTTACTCCAAGTGTAATCGCTGTTCTGGGAGTATTGGTTAAACCTGAAAAATCTTTACTGGCGGCAACTCTGGTAATATGGTCTAAAGCGACTAGTCTGGTTTTTGAGTTTTGTAACGAACCCGATTCATTGAAACCAATGTGTCCATTTCCCCCAATTCCGAGAATTTGCAAATCTATTCCGCCCAGCGCTTCTATTTTTTCTTCATAGTTAGCGCAATATTCCTGAATTTGTTCTTTAGATAAAGTGCCATCGGGAATATTATAGTTTTCAGGTAAAATATCCACTTGATCCAATAGCAATTCTTTCATAAAACGCACGTAGCTATTAATGGAATCGGGTTCTATTGGATAATATTCGTCTAAGTTGAAAGTAATCACATTCTTGAAACTAAGTCCCTCTTCTTTGTGCATTCTTACCAGTTCGGCATATAAACCTTTTGGCGAAGACCCAGTTGCTAGTCCAAGAACACAGGATTCATTTTGCTCTTGTTTCGATTTAATTAATGCTGCAATTTCTTGTGCAACAGCTATGGAAGCAGCTTTTGAATTTTCGAAAACTACTGTATTGATGTTTTCAAATCTTTTTTCAAATCCAGTGGCTTTGTCGATACTACTTTTTATCATCGTATTTTTTCGAGTTTTGAAATTTTAAAGAATCCTTTACTAAGATAGTAGGATGTAAATTAATACTGTCAAGAAGACTAAAATGCTTCCAGCAATATTTATCCCTGACCATGACTTTTCATAGTTGTTTGCCAAATCTTCTTCGTATTCCGTGTTTGTTTTTGAGTTCGAATATATTTTTGAAACGATAAACATAATGATGAAGTTTAGCACAAATTCAATTCCCCATAAATGAACGAAATGAATGTTAATTTTAAATACAAATGAAGTCAAGATGTAGAAAACAAAACCAAAAAATAATCCCGCTTTTGCACCCGCAGCGTTAATTTGTTTGAAAAACAAACCAGCAACAAGAATAGAAGAAATCGGAATAAAGAAAATTCCGTTTAACTCTTGCAAAAGAAAGTATAGTCCTGAGGGAGCATAAGCCACTAATGGTGCTACAGAAATAGATAAAATAGCCAGAATAACTGATGAAATTTTACCATAATACACTAGTTTTTTGTCAGATACATTTTTATTAAAACTTTTTTTGTAAATATCCATGCAAAAAATGGTGCTTGCTGAGTTCAATACACTATTAAAAGTACTTAAAACTGCTCCTAAAATTACTGCTGCAAAAAGACCATACAGATAGGTAGGGAGCACTTTTTTAACTAATAAAGGATAAATTAAATCGGGTTTGTTATAATGTTCCTCTTGAAAATAATAATAACCAATTAATCCCGGAAGCACAATGATTAAAGGCATTAATAGTTTGAAAACCCCTGTGTAAATTAGACCTTTTTGGGCTTCAACTAAATTTTTGGCACCAAAAGCTCTTTGAATTATAGTTTGATTCATTCCCCAAAAATAGATTTGGTTAATCATCAATCCAGTAAAAAGAGTTGAAAAAGGTAAAACAGAGTCTTCGCTACCGATAATGTCAAACTTTTTTGGGGCAAAATTATAAATGGTGCTTACTCCGTCAAAAATATTTCCTTTTCCAATTTGATACAACGCAATGGCGGGAACTAATAAACCTCCAAGCATTAATCCGATACCGTTAAGGGTGTCAGAGAAAGCGACAGCTTTTAGACCTCCAAAAATAGCATATAAGGATCCGATGACTCCAATTACAAGCACAGTATAAACTAAAGATTGATCTTTAGAAATAGAAAAGACGGTCGAGAAATCAAAAATGCTTTCGATGTTTATAGCTCCCGAATATAAAACAATGGGTAATAAGGTAACTACAAATGAACTCATCAATAAAAAAGCTACGATGGAGCGTATTTGAGAATCAAAACGTTTTTCTAGAAACTCTGGAATAGTGGTGAGTTTCATTTTCATAAACCGCGGAATAATAAAAATTGCGGCTATAACTAAGGCTATTGCCGAGGTGACTTCCCAAGCAATAACGATAATACCGTTTTTATAGGAGCTACCATTCATTCCTATTAAATGTTCGGTAGATATATTAGTAAGAATCATCGAGCCAGCAATGATAGGTGCTGTTAAACTTTTCCCAGCTAAAAAATAGCCATTTGAAGTGTCAAGGTTATCTTTTCGGAGTTTGTAACTGGTGTAAAAAATAACTAGGAGCGTGAATCCAAAAAAGCCTAAATAGGAATATAACATTTCAAAAGGATATTAAGTTATAGAATGTTTTTGTTAGAATTTTAATGTAGCAGGCAGGTATTTAGCCACTAACTCTTCATAATATGGTCTTAATGCTTTTGAATCTGGTTTAACAGGTGCTTTAGTATATAAATCGTAAGGATTGAATTTTTTTACCCATTCAAATAGTTCAATGTCTTTTTCGGTCATCAAATGCGTATAAGCGTTTTCTCGGTGTTGAGAATAGAAAGAATGGTAACGAATCATATACAAAGCTGGTTCTGGCAAATAGTCTTTCAGGATTTGGTACAAATACTCATCATGTCCCCAACTCATTTTTACATTGTCTAATCCACAATTTGGAGAATAAACCCCATATTTAGTGTTGTATTTTTCGTTAGTGCTATCTGGATTGGCAGCAAAAAACTCTGGATACACTATTTCATCTGAAAATTTGCAGCCTACAGGGAAGGTATCTCCAACAACCGCCCATTGTGGTTCGCCAAAAAGGCACAATACTTTTCCAATGTCATGTAAAAATCCTGTAAGCACAAACCAATCGGGATGGCCATCGGCACGAATGGCTTCAGAAGTTTGAAGTAAATGTTGAAATTGATCTAAATCAATATCCGGATCGCTATCATCAACTAAAGTGTTTAGGAAATCTACCGCTTCCCACAGCGACATTTCTTTTCTGTCAAATTTTAAGAATTCTTTTTCCTTTTCGCACACAAAATCATAGGTTTGATAGGTGTGATTAATTCGATAAAACTCTCTTACGGTTTCTACTCTTTCAGAATCTACATAATTGCGGAATTCTTCTTTTTCTTTTGTTTCGGCAGCAGGATCTGGATAACGTTCGATTAGGTTTTCTTCCCAATCGTCAATTTGGTGCATTGGATTATTGAATTTGTCGGAGTTATTGATGTTTTCCATTAGAGTTGAATTTTATAAATGATTTGAATTAGTTAATTAGCTACAACTATTGTGCTTGTTGAATAATTCAAAATTACGTACATATTGTTCTTGCAAAATGGATAAATGCTTCAAAAATATGGATAAATTTTCCATTCTAGTAATTTTTCGATTTAATAATTGCATTATGTGTATTTGATAAAATGTTTTGTTTTTAATTCGGAAACTCCTCATTAATGTGCTGGTCTTGCTATTAACAAATTTTAGCTGTCTATATTATAGTTAATAAAGTTGGTTGATTTGATTAATCAAGTTTTTGATGGATTGTTTTGTTTTTTTAATGTTAAAAAACAATTAAATCTTGATGGTGTCATCTGAAAAAGGGTCTGTGTTTTATTAAAACCACTAAACAGCAGTAAATCAAGGCTTTTGTTGTGTATAATGTAAAATAATGTAGTATTAAAAACGCAAAATGTATTTTTTAGACTCTTTTTTTGTGGTTTTTTGATTGAATTTTATATGTTTTTGATGAATTTGTCCATTTTGAAACCGCTGTTTACTGTTAATTTTACCATAATATTATTAACTAATACTAATTAAAAATGAAAAAAACCAAATTCAAATTATTGACGTTATTTTTCTTAATAGCGTTTTCAATTAATTCGTGGGCACAAAAAACGCAGGTGTCAGGGGTGGTAACCGATCAGACTAAACAATCTATTCCAGGAGTTAATGTTGTTGTCAAAGGTTCTAAGGGTGGTATTTCTACCGATATGGATGGAAAGTTTAGAGTTGAAGCTAAACCAGGAGATGTAATTGTATTCTCTTACTTAGGGTTTAGAACTTTGGAAGTTTCATATAAAGGTGGAGCTACTTTGGATGTTTCTTTGAAAGAAGACAGTGCTCAATTGGATGAGGTAGTAGTTGTTGGTTATGGAACAGTTAAGAAAAATGATTTAACAGGTTCTGTATCAACGGTTAGTGCTAAACAAATTCAACAGGCAAATAAAGTAGATGCTATTTCTGCTTTGCAAGGACAAACGGCGGGTGTTGTTATTCAACGTACGGATAACAAGCCAGGTGGTGGCGGTTTTAATATCCGTGTTCGTGGAGCAAGTACTATCAATTCTAATGAAACAACAACTGCAGGAGGATTTACCCCAGGTCAAAATCCATTATTTATTGTAGATGGGATTTTCATGAATGATATTTCATTTTTGAATCCTGCTGATATTAGTAGAATGGATATCCTTAAAGATGCTTCTTCAACTGCAATCTACGGTTCAAGAGGTAGTAATGGTGTTGTTTTAGTAGAAACTAAGCGTGGTAAGAGTGGCAAGTTAAAAGTGGAGTACAGTAATTATGTAGGTTCAAAACAAGCATATAATTTACCTTCTATTTTTGATGGCCCTGGATATGTGAATTTAGTTAGAGATGCAGCAGTAGGGGTTCAGTTTTCTTCAGGGAATATTAACTACAGAGCTAGTGATGTAAATTTAGAAAGTTTTTTAGATCCTGAAGAGCGCCAAAATATTGCTGATGGTGTAAGTACGGATTGGGTTGGATTGATGCTTAAAAGGGGTTTTCAAACTAATCACACACTTAATTTAAGTGGAGGAAATGATAAGACAGTTTATTCGGCTAGTTTAGCTTACACTCTTGATGAGGGAACTTTAGAAGGAGAAGACTTTAATAGATACAATATTAGTGGTAGTCTTAAAAGTGATCTTAATGATTGGCTTAATTTGAGTATTAGTAATTATGTTACAACAGCCATACAAAACGGAGGGAGTTGGGAAGGCTTAAGAAGTTCTTACAGACTAAAACCTATAGGAAGACCATATAATGATGATGGTTCGTTACGTTTTTTTCCAACAACAAAGGAAACTCAAATTACCAATCCTTTGTTTGAAGCAGACAACCAAGTTAAGGAGACTAAGTATTTACAGTATATTGGAGATATTGCATTGCAAATTAAACCAGCTGAAGGATTTACTATCACTACTAAGTTTTCTCCAAATATGAAATTTGAAAGATATGGTGAGTATCGTGGACTATATTCAAAAGATGTAGTAGGGCAGCCAGCACTTAGAAGAGCTCAGGTAAATAATTCAAATTATTTCTCTTATTCTTGGGATAATATCTTCAACTATAAGTTGAATAAAGGTATTCATGCATTAGATGTTACAGGGGTTATTTCAAGATTTATGGAACGTTCTGAAGGATATTTTAATCAAGTAAGAAATTTTACCACGGATGAATTTTTATTTTATAACTTAAATGCAGGTACAAACCGTGTAGATGTTTCAAGTAATTTTTCTAAACAAACTTTAGAGTCTTATACAGGAAGAGTAAACTATTCTTTAATGGATAGATATTTGTTGACTTTTACAGGTCGTTATGATGGTGCATCTATGCTAGCGGCCGGTAATAAATGGGCGTTTTTTCCTTCTGCGGCTTTTGCTTGGAAAATAATGGAAGAAGAGTTTATGAAAAACCAAAAATTGTTTTCTAATGCTAAAATCAGATTAAGTTATGGTCAAACCGGAAATAATGGTGCAGGTGGAGGATTGGCGCCGCTGGGTTCTCAAGCATTATTAGCTACTGGTACAACAAATCTTGGAGATGCAGCAGTGCCAGTATATTTTGTAAATAATATAGCTAATCCTGAGCTTCAGTGGGAGAGAACTTCTGAGGTGAATTTAGGTTTTGATTTTGGCTTTTTAGATAATAAAATCAATGGATCTATTGATGTTTACAATAGAAAAAATACGGATATTATATTTAGAAAAGAAATGCCGGCTTATACAGGATTTCGAGGAGGAGCTTATACTAATATTGGAGAATCTACAAATAGAGGAATTGAGATTGGTATAAATACCGTGAACATTGACAAGGGTGATTTTAAATGGACGACTAACTTTAATTTTGCATCTAATAGAAATACTTTAGACAAGATTTATGGAGATGGTAAAGATCTTTTTTACGGAGTTAATGGTACCAATATGATTCATAGAGTAGGAGAAGCTCTAGGTGCTATTTATGATTATGAGTTTGTAGGTATCTGGCAACTAGATGAGGCACTAGAGGCACAATCTTACGGACAACAACCAGGGCAAGTTAAGGTAAGAGATATTAACGGAGATGGAAAAATTACTCCGGGAGACGATAGAAAAGTTATTGGACAGGTTGCTCCTAAATGGACAGGAGGATTCACAAATACAATGAACTATAAGAATTTTGATTTTTCTTTCTTATTAAATATCAGCCAAGGTAATATGTATAAAAGTAATTTTCATAGTAACTATGCTTGGGGTTGGGACGTTGAGCCTCAAAGAACCTTTAATGGTTATGATGTGAATTACTGGACTCCTGAAAATCAATCTAATGATTGGAATCAGCCAGGAAATGCTGGTCCACATGGTGGTGCTATCCAATACAAAGATGTGTCTTTTGTTAAAGTGGGATACATGACTTTAGGATATAGACTTCCATCTACTACATTAGAAAAACTTAAAATAAGTAACATAAGAGTTTATGCAACTGTACAGAATCCTTTCGTGTTTAGTAAATATGATGGTTGGGATCCTGAAAATGCAGGAAGAAATCAATGGGGAGCGGCATTTATGTCACGTACATTAATGACTGGTATCAATTTAAGTTTTTAACTTTTAAATAAATTAAGAAAATGAAATATATTAATTTTAAACTAATTGTAATAGGCCTTGTGTTAGCTGTTTTTAACACAGGTTGCGAGAGTTATCTTGAAGAAGAAAACAGATCATTTTTAAGTTTGCAGAATGCTAGTTCTGATCCTAAGACTTTTGATCAACTAGTTGCTTCTATTTATCTAAGAGCAAGAGAAACTACCACACGTTATACAGGAGATATGTATTATGTACTTGAAGATTTAGGTACAGATATTGTTACAAGAGGAACTGCAATAGCAGGGACAAGTGATTTGAATGATTATGTCAATTTTAATTCCTTAAATTGGGCTATCGGAGTATATTGGGAAAATCAATATAGTATAATTTCTGCAGCTAATATTCTAATAGATAATGCAGATAATATTCAAGGAGTTGCAGCAAATACTAAAACGAATGGGATTGCTGAGGCTAAATTTTTCAGAGCAATGTCTTATTTTAATTTAGTAGAGAATTATGGAGGTGTTCCATTAGTTCTTAATCAAGTTCAATCACCTAATACAACCTATGTGCGTGCAACTGAGGAAGAAGTTTATACTCAAATTGTTAAGGATCTACAGGATGCCTTATCAGGTACAAATGAAACTTCAGCTGTTTATGGTAGAATTACTAAAGACGCTGTAAGACATTTATTGTCAAAAGTATTATTGACTAGAGGTTATAAAACTTTTGCTGGTGCAACTGATTTTAATGATGCGGCATCTTATGCAGACACGGTAATAGCAAACCACCCACTAGTTCCTACATTTCAAAGTTTAGTGTCAATTGAAAATCAAAGAAATTCAGAAGTTATTTTTTCTTATTTATTTGGAGGTAATGCTTTAAGTGCAGGTTGGGGTAACTCAAGACACATGATGTATAAGTTTGCTTTTTATGATTATCCAGGTTTTAACAGAACAGTTAAAGGGTTGGGGCCAATGCCTACTCCTTTTTATTATTCGCTTTTCGCTGATGACGATCAAAGAGCTGAAGCTACTTTTACTAGAATTCTGTATGCCCAAAAGCCTTTTGTAGCTACTGTTCAAGGAAATCCGGTAAATATTGCTGTAGGAGATACTGCAATCTATTTTCCAAAAGTGGCTTGGACACCAGAGGAAATTGCTACTAAACCTTATCGAGTAATTAATCCAGGGACGTATTTTATAAATGATGCGATTACTCCGGTACACTATCCAATGTTTAAAAAGTTTGATGATCCAACGGTTCCATTTACTCAGCCTGATCAACGTTCAGAAGGAAAGAGAGATATGGTTATCATGAGATCTGGTGAAGCTTATTTAATTGCTGCTGAGGCTTATTTAAAAGCTACAAATCCAAATACAGCAGCAACTCGTTTAACTACTTTGCGCTCAAGATCTGGACTAACAACTCCTGTACCTCCTTCTTCAGTTACTCTTGATTTTATACTAGATGAGAGAGCCAGAGAATTGACTGGTGAGGTTAATAGATGGATGGATTTAAAAAGAACAGGAAAGTTAATAGAGCGTACTTTATTACATAATCCGCATGCAGCATTTAATAATGCGCTTAACACTAAAAATCTTTTAAGACCAATTCCTCAAAGTGAAATAGACAGAACATCTGGAGCAATCACTCAAAATCCATTATAGAAGTAAATAGAAGTTTTTTATTTAATAGTTGGTTAAGTTAGATTGGTAATTTATTTAACCCTGAAAAGAGAAGAAGCTCGTTCTTCTTCTCTTTTCTTTTTTTTTAACAATTCGGTTGTAAAGTATTATTTATTACAAATGAATTTTGATTTTAAATCAGAACGGAGCACATTTTTTTCTTGTTTCAATAGTTTAATTTTTTTTTCTCAAAAGAAATTCAACTGTTTTAAAAAAGATAGTATAAAAAGTCCTTTGCCTGAATAATCCATTTCAATTTGTTTTTAATACTGTTTCATTTTATTCTAATAAGTAGTAAAAACTATATAATGTCGTATTTTGAAACGATACAATGTTGTTTAAATAATTAAATTATAGTTGTTTAAGTCAATAAAGCCTCTTTTGACTTTAAAACTTTCGACTTACTTAAATGTTTTTTGAAACAAAATCAATAGTAAAAATAAAGTCCTAAATGTAAATTTATTATTGCTGCATAGGCTTTAGGTTCCTTAAAAGCAATTTGCCCTCAATAAAAAAAACAGGTAAATATGAATGTATATCGTTTATTCCCTTATCGCTTAATAGCCATTTCCGTTTTATTATCGAGTTTATCTTGTTCCATAAAACCAGCAGTAAGTAATTATGTAGATTTAGTAAATCCGTTAATCGGTACAGCTCCTTCTACAACTATTAGTGCCTTGCACCATGGTGAAGATGTAACTGAAAACAATGCGCAAGTAGTTCCTTATGTAACTGTTCCTTTTGGAATGACTAATTGGACAGCGCAAACTAAGGCAACCGAAACCAAATGCGTTGCACCTTATTATTATACGGATACCAAAATTTCAGGTTTTAGAGGAAGTCACTGGTTGAGTGGTTCATGCGTACAGGATTATGGAAGTATGACCATTATGCCCATAACAGGAAAATTGAAATGCCAAGCCGAAGATAGAGCATCCAGTTTTTCTCATGATAACGAAAAAACAACTCCATACCATTATAATGTAAATCTGGCTGATTACAAGATTGATGTAAATATGACAGCAACAAAACGTTGTGGTTTATTCCAATTTACATTCGAAAACTCAGGGGAAGCGCATATTATTGTGAATCCAAATAGTGACGAAGCAAAAGGTTTTGTCCAAATAAACGCAGAAAAAAATGAAATTGTAGGCTATAATCCAGTGCATAAAATCTACCAAGGTTCGGGTGATAGCGCGGGTTTTAGCGGCTATTTTGTAGTGCAATTGAGTAAAAGTTCTGCTAAATTTGGTGTTTACCAAAATGAAAAAATTCGCCAAGGAAACACTCAAATTTCTAATTTAGAAAATATAGGTGCCTACATTTCTTTTGATGTTGAAAAAGGAGAAACAATCGAGGCGAAAATTGGAACTTCATTCACCAGTATTGAACAAGCCAGAAAGAATTTAGCAGCTGAAACTAAAGATTTGGATTTTGAAGAAGCAAAAGAAAACCTGAGAGAAACTTGGGAAAACTTACTTTCAAAAGTACAGGTAGAAGGAACCAATAAAGATGATAAAGTAAAGTTTTATACTGCCATGTATCATAGTTATTTACAGCCAAGAACTTTTAATGATGTGGATGGAACGTATGTGAGTTTTAATGGAGGTACAAAATTAATGAATAGTGGTAATGACGATTATTTTACTGATTTCTCGATGTGGGATATTTATAGAGCATCACTTCCTTTGTTTAATATGTTAACGCCTAAAGTTAATGGACAGATGATGAAAAGTCTTTTTTTAATGGCTGAACAAGGCGAATGGATGCCTATTTTTCCATGCTGGAATAGTTATACTTCGGCTATGATTGGTGATCATGCTATTGCTGCAATTGCCGATGCGTATATGAAAAATACTATTGATATATCAGATAAAGAATATGGTTATTTGTTACAAAACGCATTCAAATTACCTGTTAATCATGCTGATTATGTAAATGGAAAAGGACGCCGAGCTTTAGATTCTTATTTGAAATATGGTTATGTTCCGCTGGAAGATGAAGTAAAAGAATCTTTTCATCACGGCGAACAAGTTTCTAGAACTTTAGAATATGCTTTTGATGATTTTGCGCTTTCGCAAATTGCAGCCAAAAGAGGAGATACATTACACTCCAGACTTTTGAAAAAAAGAGCGTTGAATTATGAAAATGTATATAGTGTAGCCGACTCTACGGTAAGAGGTCGATTTGCCGATGGCACTTTTACTAAAGATTTTGATAAGTTTATTAGAAAACCTTACATCACCGAAGGCACGCCCTATCAATACACTTGGTATGTGCCTCAGGATATTAAAGGTTTAATGAATTTAATGGGCGGAGAAGAAGGATTTAATGCTAATTTGGATCGGTTCCATTCTGCTAATCAATATTGGCATGGAAATGAACCGGGTCACCAAATACCGTTCTTATATAATTATTCAGGACAAGCCTGGAAAACCCAGGAATTGGTAACCCAAATTATGAAAACCGAGTACAGTAATGATGTGGGTGGATTAAGCGGAAACGATGATGCAGGACAAATGTCGGCTTGGTATGTTTTTGCAGCCTTAGGATTTTATCCAGTAGCGCCATCAGTTCCACAATATGTAATTTCAGGACCTCATTTTGACAAAATTACGCTCCGTTTTGAAAACGGAAAACAATTGATTATTAATGCAAAAGGGGCTTCACTAGGGAACAATTACATTCAGAAAATAAAATTTAATGGAGTGGAATATGATAAAACCTATTTGGATCATTTTTCAATTATGAAGGGAGGAACTTTGGATTTCGAAATGGGAAAACAACCTAATAAAGCATGGGGAACAGCCAAGGAAAGTAAGCCGTTTTCAATATCAAATTAGTAAGAAGGATTATGAATCACATTAGTCGTAGCGAATTTTTAAAACTAGGAGGGCTATCATTGCTTAGCGCTTTGGTTAGCGACGCTGTTTTGGCAAATGATAGCTTTTTTAGCGCTACGGCAACTAAAGTAGATTCCCTTTTAATGAACAAACTTCTTTCAACAAATGATGCAAGGGTGGAACAGCTGCTTCAAAAAGAGCTGACAGATTCGGCTATTCGTTTAAGCAGTTTTCGTTCTTTGGCAAATAGTATCGCGGTACTATCCGCTTCGGTTTCTCATTCGGAATCGAAATTTTATAAGTCTAAAATTGTTGTCGAACGTTTGTATCAATCGGCTGATGTATTATTAAAAGGGCAATATAGCGATGGAACGGTTGATGCAGGGGGAAATAGACAATCGCCACCGGATACGGCATTTGTTCTGGAATGGATTTGTTCGGCAGCCACAGTTTTAAATTTGAATAAACAAAAGCAGTTAGAAGATTTAAGAAATAAACTTAAAAAGTTTATCCAGAATGCTGGAGAAGCTATGATAACGGGTGGAGTGCATACACCTAATCATAGATGGGTGGTTTGTGCGGCTTTGGCCAATATCAATTCGCTTTATCCAGATGTTCGATACATTAACAGAATTAATCAATGGCTGGCTGAGGGAATTTATCTCAATCAGGACGGACATTATTCGGAACGAAGCGGAGTATATTCGGCAGTTATTGACAAGGCTTTGATTACTATGGCAACTTTGCTGAATAAGCCGCAGTTGCTGGATATTGTTCAAAAAAACCTAATCACTTACTATTATTACACGGAACCGAATGGCGATTTGGTTACAGTAGATTCAAGACGACAAGATCAATTTCTAAATTTAACGGTTACTAAATTTTATTTACAATACCGTTTCATGGCTATCCATACTGGAAATCCAATGTTTGTGTATATGGTCCATCTTATCGAAAAAAGTCCTGATTTTGCTCGTTCTATTTTGTCGGATTCATTGGTTGAATTTATGACAATTCCTGTGTTGCAACAGCAAATTTCTTTGGAGTCAAAAGTAGAAAATGATTTTGCCAAATTTTTTGCGATATCTAATTTGGCTAGAATTCGACGAGGAAAAACAGCAATAACGCTTTTTGGAGGAAATGATAAGCCCGTACTAATTGTTTCTGGAAGATCTTCTAATCCTAATTTTTTAATGTATCGAAAAGGAGATGCCATTTTGAAATACATGCGATTGTCTTCTTCGTTTTTTAGAATGGGCTATTTCAGTAGTGATGGAATCGAAAAAGTAGGCAACAAATACATTTTGAAAGAAACCAAAGAAGCTGATTATTATCAACCACTTGCTCCGGAATTTCTTAAAGCAGATGGCGATTATCAATTATCAGAATCAAAAGATAAAAGATTTTGGAACAAAATGGATTTTGATAACCGAGTAGTTTCGAATGTAAAAAAGCAAACCACTGTTATTGAAATCGAAGAAAATAATGGCGCATTAAGTATAGATTTTAAAGTAGATGGCCCTCCAAATGTAGAAATTACAATAGAAATGTGTTTCAAAGAAGGGACTGAAATAGCCGGAGCAACATTAGTAGAAAAAGGAAATTATTTCTTGAAATCAGGAAATGCTACTTTAAATATAGGAAATGATGTTATTCATTTAGGTCCTGGAATGGCGGAGCATCAAAACGTAAATAACTTAGATAGCGAAGAGTACACCTATCATCAGGGAAGTTTACGCACGGAAGGATTGCATGTTTATATCACTGGTTTAACACCGTTTCAGCATAAAATGACGATTTCTTAAAAACAGATAAGGTATTAGTATTTAAATTTTTTTGTCACAAATCACACAAACAAGCACAAATTTGACCTTGTTTTAATTCCACGAATTATTAAAACAGATAGAATTTGTGTAATTCGATTTCGATTAAAATTAGTGATAATTGGTGAAATTCGTGTCGAACTTTTTTTAAAATCGAATACCCTGAATAATCAAGGAATTCCTCGGGCATTGTAGAAAGTTTACTTAATTTTACGAAAATTAAGTTTAATCTATAAATAATTGAAATTATGAAATTATCATTTATGACTGCTTTGCTGTTTGCTTGTGTTTGTTTTGGACAAAATAATACAGACACCAGTTTGTATATGAAGTCCGATAAGATAACTTACCTGACTGACATTGGTTCAGAATCAGGTGACTTATACAAAACCATCGGGCATCATGGGCCAGCAGTTGAAAACGAATGGATGGCTTTGCGAATCTATTTTAGCGATAAAGTAGCAATTGATGTTTACAATAAAGCCAATCCAGGGTTAGAATTGAAAAAAGCAAGTTGGTATCCAACTCCAGAACAACAAAAAGAAGGATGGGGAGCTGATTATTATAAAGTAGCGTCAACTGTAGGTTTAGGTGGTGTGAAACTTTGGGACGGAGAAAATTTAGTGTCATTGAATCCAGTTACGAACCGTTTGGCCCGTGTGGGTAAAACAGACACTACTTCATGGATGGAAATGATTTCTAGAGGAGTAGCTTACAAAGGAAAAAAAGTAGATATTCTGGTTCGTGTTACCGTATTCTCTGGAAAAAGAGAGGCTAAGGTGGAAGCAGTTAGTTTGAATGGCGAAAAAGTACAATTTGCTACAGGAGTAAATTACTTTAAAGGTTTCGAAACTAAAAAAGGAAAAAATTACATCGCAGTATGGGGAGAACATCCTGAAGATGTGGCGGCAGAAATTGTGGGCATTGGAGCGGCAATAAAATACAATCCAAAAGATTATGTGAAAAATACCGATGATGGAACACAGTATTTGTTAATCTCTAAACGAACAAAACATTTAGAAACTCAAATTATTTCTGTTTGTGGTAGAGAAAAAGAGATAAATACTTTGGATAAATTAGAAGCTTACATAAAATAAAGTTATAAACAGCACTTTGTTTTTTGTAGGATTGAAATTCTGAAAAGCAAAAAAAAGTGCACAGATGAGACAAATTATAACGGACTGAAATTAAAAAAAACAGTCTTTTATTTGATTAATCAGTGTCATCTGTGTACTCTTTTTTTGCTTTTTTTTTAGGTATAGAGATGGTGTTCTTAGTGTTAAATAGTTGAATGTTAGTTTGTTTTGTGAATTTAGATAATAAAATATAAAAATGAGTACAATGTTGAAAATAATACCGAAACTGTTTTTTATAGCCTTGTTAGTATGCGTTTTTTTGTTTGGTTTCAAAAGTCAGGCACAAAAAACAGCCAAAACTCCTAAGGAGTTTTTAATTACTAATTATGGTGCAATAGCAGATGGAACAACTTTGAATACAATCGCCATTCAAAAAGCCATTGATGCCGCTTTTAAAAATAGAGGCGGATGTGTTGTTTTTCCAAAAGGTGCATTTTTATCGGGCAGTATTCAAATGAAAACCAATGTGAGTTTGCTTCTGGAAGAAGGTGCGGTTTTGTTAGGAAGTACCAATCCTGATGATTACATCAAGATGGAATTTCCTGGAAGACCAGATTCACCAAAGAAGGATGATAACTCCCAAATGGCTTTAATTTTAGCACATAAAGCAACCAATATAAAATTATATGGAAAAGGAAAAATAGATGGTCAGGGTTTACAATTAGCCTTGAATATAGACAGTTTGCATCATGCAGGAATTGCAATCGATCCTAAATATACCATCCGTAGAAACAGACCCAATGAAACGATGAGACCCAAATTGTTTCGCTTTTCACAGTGTGATAATGTAACCATAGAAGGTTTGCAAGTAGGCGAAGCTTCCTGTTGGGGCTTGTCATTCGAATTGTGTTCTAATCTTGTGTTGGATAAGTTGACCATAGTGAATCGTTCCTATTGGAACAACGACGGAATAGACATTACCGATTGTAAAAATGTCAAAGTAACCAACTGCGACATCAACGCTGCCGATGATGGTATTTGTTTGAAATCCTACTATCCAGGATATTTTAACGATTCAATTTATATTGCCAATTGCACCATTCGATCCAGCGCCAGTGCCATAAAATTTGGTTCGGCATCTTTTGGCGGATTCAAAAATGTAATCATCAAGGACATCAAGGTTTATGATACGTTTCGCTCTGCTATTGCCATAGAATCTGTTGACGGTGCGATTATAGAAAATATTGATGTTTCGAATATTGATGCCGTAAATACCGGGAATGCAATTTTTATCCGCCTAGGGCAACGAAGCGGCGATAAACCGGGAAGCATCAAAAATGTGAGTATCAAAAATATAAAAGTGCAAGTGCCTTTTGGCAGACCAGATATTAATTATGATTTAAGAGGTCCGGAAGTCGATTTTTTCCATAACCCATTTCCTGCTTCAATTGTGGGCTTGGAAGGTTATGCGATTGAAAAGGTAACTTTAGAAAATATCGAAATCAATTATCCGGGAAGAGCATCAAAAGGTATGGCGTATATTCCGTTAAGCCGATTGAATCAAGTGCCGGAAGCCACAAAAGACTATCCCGAATTTTCAATGTTTGGGGAATTACCAGCCTACGGTTTTTATGTAAGACACGTCAATGGTATCAGTATGAAAAACATCAAATTAACATTGGATAATCCAGACTTTAGACCTGCCTTTGTTTTTGATGATGTAAAAGGTATACGGATGGAAGAGATAACGGTTCCTAAAAAACAAAAAGGACAAATCATCTTGAAAAATTCAAAAGAAATTGGTTTGGATACAGATTCAAATTTAATGTTAAACACAGTTAATTAATCAATTATGTTTAAAAAAAGTGTAGTGTTCATTTTTTGTTTTTTATTTCCTTTATTCATTATTGGACAAGCCAATGTATGGGAAGATCCTTTGATCAATCAAATCAATCGACTGCCCTCCAGAGCTACTTTTTATTCTTATGAGACTCAAATTTTGGCAAAGAATGACATTCGAGAACAATCAACAAGATTTAAAAGTTTGAATGGGGATTGGCAATTTTATTGGGTAGCAAAACCAGAAGAGGCTTCAGAAACTTTCCAAGAAAATAATTTTGATGCCAGCAATTGGAAATCCATTGATGTTCCTTCCAATTGGGAAATGCGAGGTTTTGGAAAGGCTATTTATACTAATTCAGTCTATCCTTTTTTTAGTAATTATCCATTTATTAACCATAGTGATAATCCTGTAGGGCATTATATCAAAACGTTTACGATTGATGAATCTTGGAAGGATAAAGATGTCATCCTGCATTTTGGTGGTGTATCTTCTGCATTTTATGTTTGGGTAAATGGAGCATTTGTTGGTTATAGTGAAGATACACGATTGCCTTCGGAATTTGATATTACAAAATATATAAAATCAGGCAAGAATAAAATAGCAGTAAAAGTGTACCGCTGGTGCGATGGCAGTTATTTAGAAGATCAGGACAACTGGCGCTTGAGCGGAATAGAAAGAGAAGTTTTTTTACAAGCCGTTCCAAAAGTTCGTATGGCTGATTTTACTGTTAGAACCAAACTTGACGAGAATTACCAAGATGCCGTTTTACAAATTAGACCTGAATTTACAGTAAACATCAAAGATAAGTTTATAGAAAAAGTCGGGTATTTTAGCAATAATCCTTTAAGAACTGTGGTAGATGATTGGACATTAACAACGCAATTATTGGACGCCCAAGGGAATGAGGTCAATCCAGAACAAACTTTAAAATTAGCCACTTTTCTAGGAGAGAAACATCCACCAAGAGATCAAGTGTATTTTGGAATTATAGAACTAAATGTAAAAACTCCCCACAAATGGTCGGCAGATGAACCTTATTTATATACTGTAGTTTTTTCAATAAAAGACAATCAGGGTAATTTAGTAGATGCTACTAGTACTAAAGTGGGTTTTAGAGACCTAAAAATCGATGAAAAAGGGAGGTTTTTAGTCAATGGCAATCCAGTAAAATTAATAGGAGTCAATCGCCACGACCATAATATGAGCAACGGAAAAACGGTTTCCAGAGCCGATATGGAAAAGGACGTTCAGCTGATGAAGCAATTTAATTTTAATGCTGTGCGAACAGCACATTATCCAAATGATCCCTATTTTTATGATTTGTGCGATCAATACGGAATTTATGTGATGGATGAAGCCAATCTAGAAACGCACGGAATCAGAGGGAAAGTTTCCAGAGATCCTCTTTGGGCGAATGCTTTTCTAGAACGAGGAAATAGAATGGTTGAGCGAGACAAAAATCATCCCAGCATTATTATGTGGTCATTAGGAAATGAATCAGGAATGGGACCTAATCACGCGGCTATGTCGGGTTGGATAAAAGAAATCGACCCCACACGTTATGTACATTATGAAGGCGCTCAAGGAGACCCAACAGATCCTCGATACAAGAAAGATTTTTGGCCTTCTGACCAAGGAAATCCAACGGATCCCAAATGGGTAGATATGCTGAGCAGAATGTATCCTCAACCTCAGGAGTTAGAGGATTTAATAAATAACACAAGCTTTGACAAACGCCCTGTTTTGATGTGCGAATATGCGCATTCTATGGGGAATTCACTAGGGAATTACAAGACCTATTGGGATGTGGTTTACAAATACGATAGGGCAATGGGTGGCTTTATTTGGGATTTTATAGATCAAGGCATTTTGCAAAAGGACAGCAACGGAAAAAAATATTTTGCTTACGGCGGTGATTTTGGAGATATTCCCAACGATGGTAGTTTTTGTCTGAATGGAATTGTGGCAGCCGACAGGACTCCTAAACCAGAAATTTATGAAGCCAAAAAGGTAAATCAGCCAGTGGTAATAAAAGCTATTGATGCTCTAAAAGGAACATTTTCTATTTTAAACCGTCATCACGCCTCTCGTTTATCAAAATATAATTTGGTTTGGAACATCACCGAAAATGGGAATGTCATTCAATCAGCTGAAATACCATCTTTAAACACGGCACCTTATCAGGAAGAAAATTTTACGATAAATTTCAAAAAGATAAAGCCAAAAGCTGGGAGTGAGTATTTCATCAATATTCAAGGGAAATTAAAGGAAAACACGCTTTGGGAGAACAAAGGATATGTAGTTTTCGAGGAGCAGTTTGAATTAAAATTGCCAACTCCTCCCGTGAATATTACAAAAAGCAATGTAGAATTGACCCTAAAAGAAGGCGATAATTCCATTAGCGTAAACAATCAAAATGTTGAGTTGACTGTAGATAAAACAACAGGGAGTATTACGAAATACAGCGTAAAAGGAATTGATTTTATGGCAAGTCCGTTAAAGATAAATTTTTGGAGACCAGAGACAGAAAACGACAAAGCCTATCGCAACTATATGAAAAAAACAAATGAGCGTGAATGGATGCGTGCTGACGAACAATTAAAAGTTACCAAAACAAATGCAGTATCTGAAAAGGGTAAAATTACAATCAATGTCACTGGAATTATTGAACAACTCAAAACGGAAGTGAATTTGGTGTACACCATTTTGGGTAATGGGTATGTAAAAGTAAATTACTCGGTAAATATTGATAAGAACGCTCCAGATGTACCCAAAATAGGAATGCAGTTTGATATTTCAAACGCTTATCAAAACCTGAATTATTTTGGCAAAGGACCACAGGCTAATTACCAAGACAGAAATACAGCTGCTTTGTTGGGCATTTATAGTGGAAATGTAAACTCAATGAGTTATGGTTATGTAGTTCCCCAAGAATATGGAAATCACATGGATACTCGTTGGTTTACCGTATTGAATGCATCAGGAAAAGGTCTATTGGTAAAAGGAGAAAATCCAATCAATTTTAGCGTCTTGCCATACAGTACACAAAATATAGAGGATGCAAAACATACGAATGAATTGAAAGAAAGAGACGTAAATACGGTAAATGTAGATTGGATTCAAATGGGAGTGGGAGGTGACAATACATGGTCCTTTAAAGCTGAACCGCATCCGGAATACAAAATTAAAGCGGGTGACTATAGTTATTCTTTTTACATAATTCCAATAATAAATTCTGTTAATACAAATGAATATTACCCTATTAAATTTTAATTAAGTATGAAAAAACATGTATTTTTAATTCTGGTCGGTTTTGTCTTTTTTTTACAAACAAAATCAAATGCTCAAAATCATCGTTTTGTGGATCCAATGATTGGTTCAGAAGGTTTGGGGAATGTTTTCGTTGGGCCATCTTGTCCTTATGGAATGATTAAACCAGGACCTGACAATGATTTAAACGCTAATAGTGGTTTTACTACCGATATGACCAAGCCAATTTATGGTTTTAGTCAAGTGCATGTTAGTGGAACAGGTGGTGGAGCTAAATATGGTAATGTTTCTATTATGCCAATTTCTGGGGATTTTGAAACTATAAAGCAGGAGTCATTACGTGAAAACGAAAAAGTTGCTTTGGGGTATTATAGCGCTGTACTTAAAAAATGGAATATTAAAACAGAAATCACCACTTCTGACAGAGCTGCTTTTTACAAATTTGTTTTTAATTCGAATACTAAAAACGCCATTAAAGTTGACTTAGGAAGGTATCTGGACGAATCCATCATTCCTGATGGAAGGGAAGCACAGCAATTTGTGGGTTCTCAGGTAGAAGTGATTTCGGACACTGAGGTTCGTGGTTATACTAAAATACGTGGTGGTTGGAACAATGGGGGCACTTATACTGTTTATTTCTCAGCAGTATTCGATCAGCCTTTTACTAATTTCTCTACTTGGAAAGGTTCAACCTTTTTTCCAAATGAGAAAAACCAAGTAGATAACGGAAAGAAAACGGGAGCAATGTTGTTTTTCGAAAGTTTAGCGAACAAGACGGTGAACATGAAAATCGGAATTTCTTTCATCAGCACTTTAAAAGCTAGAGAAAATATCGATAAAGAGATTCCGCATTGGGATTTTAATAAAGAATTGGCCGAAACCCAACAAAAATGGGAAGATCTATTAAAAAGAGTGGAAGTAGAAAAAGAAGCTTCGGTAGAAAAGAAAACCATGTTTTACACTGGTTTGTATCATACCATGTTAATGCCGGTGGATCGTACAGGAGAAAATCCGTTATGGGAAAATGATTCGCCTTATTACGATGATTTTTATGCTATTTGGGATACTTATCGTTCTTCCAGCCCATTAATTACACTTTTAGATCCTAAAAGAGAAATTGATATTGTCAATGCGATGTTGCAAATTTACAAACGCGATGGTTATTTACCGGAGGCCAGAAGCGGAAATTCAAATGGACGAACTCAAGGTGGTTCCAATGCTGAAGTGGTTATTGCCGATGCTTTTGTAAAAGGATTGGAAGGCATCAATTACAAATTAGCTTTGGAAGCAATGTTGAAAGATGCGCTGTATCCTCCTGGTGGAAATGAAGAAAAAGAAGGTCGTGGCGGTTTAGTAGATTACAATAGATTAGGATACGTTTCTACCGATTATGTGCGTTCCGGAAACCGAACTTTAGAATATTCGTATAATGATTATTGTTTGGCAATTGTAGCCAAAGGTACCAAGCGCAAAGGAGAATATTGGCGTTTTATCAAGCAGGCTGACAATTGGCAAAACCTATGGAGAGATATTGAAGACAATGGCTCCCGCGGTTTTATTATGCCAAAAGATTCTAATAGAAAATGGGTAGACAGCATTCAGTGTGCTGCAAACAATGGGAAAATTTCTTATGTTCCTTACACGCCTTTAGCTCAGGATTGGCCTAACTGTGTTTGCTGGTGGTGTGGTGTTTTCTATGAAGCCAGTTCTTGGGAATATTCATTATCAGTGCCTCATGATGTAGCGATGCTGATTAAAAAAACAGGTGGAAATGAAGCTTTCAAGAAAAGATTAAATACGCTCTTTGATAAGCAATTTTATAACGTAGCGAATGAACCTTCGTTTTTAAGTCCAAATTTATACCACTGGATTGGTCGTCCTGATTTAAGTAACGATCGCATTCACCAAATTATTGATAAGAATTACAACAGCTCCAGAAACGGAATTCCCGGTAATGACGATTCTGGTGCCATGTCTTCTTGGTTGGCTTTTCACATGATGGGATTGTATCCTAATGCTGGACAATCTTATTATTTGATTAATTCGCCATATTTCAAACAAACGGTAATTCATCAGGAAAATGGAAAGGATTTTACCATCAAAGCCAAGAATCTTTCGGATAAAAACAAATACATCAAATCAGTAACTCTAAATGGTGTAGCATTCGAAAATGCTTTTATTGAGCACAGCGATATTGTTGCGGGTGGTGTGTTAGAATTTGAAATGGCTGCAACGCCTTCTAAAACATGGGGAACAAAACAAGTTCCACCTTCTAAATCAGATCAAATAATTGAAGAATAATAATTTTTATTGATGATTAAAACAATAATAATGAAGCATTTTAAATCAGGCATTTTTGTATTACTAATGGGACTCATGCTGATTTCCTGTAAGACAAAGATTAAGACAGAAAACTTACAGACTACATCAACAATAAACAATCCGATTATAGAAGGCTATTTTGCAGATCCCTGTATCATTAAAGAGGGTGATACATTTTTTATTTATGCCACAATAGATCCTTGGGGAGGGGATGAACTGGCTGTGTTTTCAACAAAGGATTTTTTAAAATTTGAACGTCATCATTTAAATTGGCCAACCAAAAAAGCATGCACCAGTCCGGGTTCAAATGGTTCTATGGTGTGGGCGCCTTCTGTCAAAAAAGCAGCTAACGGAAAATATTATATGTATGTTTCTGTTGGAAGTGAAATTTGGGCTGGTGTGAGCGATGCTCCGTTAGGTCCCTGGAAAAATGCAAAAGAAGATCTTTCTCCTTTAATTTCTTCAAAAGATTATCCTGCTGTACATAATATCGATGCCGATTGCTTTATTGATGAAGATGGTCAGGCTTATTTATACTGGGGTTCAGGATTTAACTGGATAAATGGTGTTTGTATGGCGACCAAGCTGAATCCAGATATGATTTCATTTGATAAAGAACCCAAAGCGGTGACTCCTAAAGAGTATTTTGAAGCTCCATATATGATTAAGCGTTTTGGAAAATACTACTTGATGTATTCGTCTGGCAAAGCAATAGATGCCACTTATAAAGTAGGATATGCTGTGGGAAATTCTCCTTTGGGCCCATTTGAAACCACTGCGAATAGTCCCATTCTGGAAACCACTGCTGATAGTATAACTTATGGACCGGGGCATCATTCGGTATTTAATGAAAAAGGACAGGATTATATCTTGTACCATCGAATTTTTCCGCAAAAGGAAAAATATGTTTTACGCCAAATATGTATTGACAGTTTAAATTTTGATGCGAATCACAACATACTAAAAATAAAACCGACTGGTATTTCCAGCTTCTGATTTTGTATAATATAATCTTAAAATAGATGAAAAGCATCATTAAACTAGCCATATTCTTTACTGTTTTTGTTTTTGAAGTCGGTAGCTGTCAGTCGACAAAATCGGAATCAGAAATTGCTACTACTGCCAGCCAGCTTATTGCTCGCATTGTACCCAATCATGCTAACCAATTTAGTGTCGAAATCGATTCTTCTAACAACGAGGATTGGTTCGAAATTGTTTCTAAAGGGGATAAAATTGTTTTAAGAGGAAACAATGGTGTTTCGGTTGCATCGGCTTTGTATTATTATCTAAATAATTTTACAAACAGCCAAATTACCTGGAATGGAACCAATTTGAATTTGCCTAAAAAATTACCAGCAGTTTCAAAATTGATTCATAAAAAAACACCTTATGAATACCGTTATTATTTGAACTATTGTACGTTCAATTATAGTATGAGTTGGTGGGACTGGAACCGCTGGGAAAAAGAAATCGACTGGATGGCTTTGCACGGAATCAACATGCCGCTTGCTATTACAGGAGAAGAATACATCTGGGATGAAGTCTATAAATCGTATGGTTTTACCGATGAAGATTTGAGTTCGTTTTTTAGTGGACCCGCTTATTTTTCCTGGTTTTGGATGGGGAATTTAGACGGTTGGGGCGGTCCTCTATCTAAAAATTGGAAAGATACACACCGCGATTTACAATTGAAAATTCTAAAAAGAGAACGCGAACTAGGAATGAAAACGGTATTGCCTGCTTTTACGGGTCACGTCCCAGCTTCTTTCAAAAAGTTTTTTCCGAACGCCAAATTAAAACAAACCAACTGGGGGAATGATTTTGAAGACACCTATATTTTAGATTCTGACGATCCATTATTTGCTGAAATTGGTAAGAAATTCTTAGAAAAACAATCTGAAGTTTACGGAACCGATCATTTGTACTCAGCAGATACTTTTAATGAAAATACGCCACCATCTAATGATCCTGCTTATCTATTTGATTTGAGTAAGAAAATTTTCGAAGGCATGAAATCAGCCGATAAAGATGCGGTTTGGGTAATGCAAGGTTGGCTTTTTTACAGCCACAGAGAATTTTGGGAAGCACCACAAATCAAAGGAATGCTGGATGCAGTTCCTGATGATCGCATGATTATTCTGGATTTGGCTACCGAAATAGAACCCGTTTGGAAGCGAACAGAAGCTTTTTACGGCAAACAATGGATTTGGAATATGCTGCATAATTTTGGTGGAAATATTGTGATGTTTGGTCGAATAGAAGCCGTAGCGAATGAACCTGCAAAAGCTTTGAAAGATCCTAAATCAGGGAAATTAAAAGGAATTGGATTGACAATGGAAGCCATCGAACAAAATCCAGTTTTGTATGAGTTGATGACCGAAAACACTTGGCGAGACACACCTATTGAATTGAATTCCTGGCTAGCTAAATACACTTTAAACCGTTACGGAAAATCAAATAGTGATATTTCAAAAGCCTGGGATATTCTGGTAAAAACAGTCTATAACGGACAAGTGATTCGTGACGGAGCGGAGTCTATTATTGTATCGCGTCCTACTTTTGAAGGCTATCGTCGTTGGGCAAGAACCAAATTAAATTATGCGCCAAAAGATTTACTTCCAGCCTGGGATCTTTTTATAAAAGCGATTCCTGTTGTCCAAAAATCAGATGGTTTTCAGTATGATTTAGTAGATGTTACTAGACAAGTTTTGGCTAATTATGCTTTGCCATTGCAACAAGAAATAACTAAAGCGTATCAAAATAATGATAAAATTACTTTTGATAAAAAGAGCAAGGAATTTTTAGAATTGATTGATGATATGGATTTGTTACTAGCCACGCGTCATGATTTTCTTTTAGGGCCATGGATTGCCGATGCCAGAAGTTGGGGTCTTGATGAAAAAGAAAAAGCATTGTATGAACAAAATGCTCGCAATTTGATTACGCTTTGGGGCGGAGCTGACAACAGATTACATGAATACAGCAACCGTCAGTGGAGCGGGTTGTTTACTGATTTTTACAAACCGCGTTGGCAACAATTTTTTACAGATGTAAAGGCTAATTGGGGAAAATTCAATCAGGATAATTTTGATGAAAAAATAAAAGAATGGGAATGGAAATGGGTAACGGAGAGAAAGGATTTTCCAGTAAAAGCTAAAGGAAATCCAAATAATATTGCCAAAGCACTACATAAAAAATACCGATCTCGCATCATACCCGTTACGGAAAGAATGGCACCAATTAAATACGATTATTAAACATGAATGCAATTGCTAACCCAAATTCCAATCGTTTTTTGTCGCTTGATATGTTCAGGGGACTAACGATTTGTTTAATGATTGTAGTCAATACGCCAGGAACGGGAGCTCATTTCTATGACTATTTGACTCATGCTGAATGGTTCGGGTTCACCTTAGCCGATTTAGTGTTTCCATCCTTCCTTTTTGCCATGGGAAATGCTATGAGTTTTTCGATGGGAAAAATGAAAGAAACTGCGGCAAATGTATTTTGGAAAAAAGTCATCAAACGCAGTATTATCATTTTTCTATTGGGTTATTTGATGTATTGGTTTCCTTTTTTCAGACAAGGAATGGATGGCGCTTGGGAATTAAAACCCTTTGCTGAAACACGCATAATGGGGGTTTTACAACGCATTGCTTTGTGTTATTTTGTTGCCGCAATTATCTTTTATTATTTATCAGAGAAAGCAGCAATAATTATCTCAGTAATACTGTTGGTAGGATATTGGGGAATATTGTATTTATTTGGTCCATCAGGAGCCGAATTAGAAATGGCTACAAATGCCGTGACTCGTCTGGACTTATTTGTTTTAGGAGAAGGCCATATCTACAAACGTGATAGTATTCCATTTGATCCCGAAGGAATTTTAAGCACCTTGCCATCCATTGTCAATGTTATAGGCGGTTTTATCGCGGGAACATTTATTCAAAGAATTGGAAAATCATTTGAAGGAATAGCCAAAATACTGATTGTTGGTTTTCTTCTGATGGCTTTAGCACGTTGGTGGGATTTGGTTTTGCCTATTTCTAAAAAATTGTGGACTGGTTCTTTTGTGCTGTACACCGTTGGAATTGATTTATCCATCATGGCTATTCTAATTTATTTCATCGAATTGAAACAAAAGCATTTTGGAGTAGAATTTACCACCGTTTTTGGTAAAAATCCTTTGTTTATTTATTTGTTTTCTGAATTGTTTTTTATCACCTTACGTCTCATTCCGGTAAATCAAGAGATGGATGCTTTTGAATGGGTGAGTGAACGTATTTTTCAAAGAATATTTCCAGGAAGTTTTGGTGCATTGGTTACCGCAATTGTATTCATGATGGTTTGCTGGTCTTTAGGTTGGTGGTTGAATAAAAAGAGAATCTATATTAAGATATAAATAATGAAATGCTATGGTTTTTAAACCATATAAGCCATATTAGTTATGTCTCTTATTGTTTAGTTTTGAAAATAAGATCATATAAGTATTGAAAATTAAATGAATGATGTGTTTTTTTAGATTAATTGGCTCCAGCTTTAGTTGGAGATATAAAATAGGTTGATTTTATGGCTTCAGCCAAATTGCATCCTTTTGGCTAAAGCCAATTCTGTAATGAATTCTTTTCTCCAGCTGAAGCTGGAGGCAATTAAAAAATAAAATTATGTTCAAAAATAAGTTTACTACCATTTTTCTAGTTTTGATTGTTCTTTTTGCCAATGAAATAAAGGCTCAAAACAGCGATTTTGCTATTGTTTCAGGAAATCAAAAAGCAAGTATTTTAGTCGAAGACAAAGAACCAAAAGTGGTTCATATTGCTGCTAAAATCTTGGCTGATGATGTATTTAATGTTAGTAATCAACGATTGTCCATTGCCAAAAATAGTTCAGGAATAGTAATTATGGCTGGAACTATTGGACAAAGCAAGTGGTTAGATGTCTTAGTTTCGAAACAAAAAATTACTGTTGCTGATCTAAAAGGAAAATGGGAAACTTATAAAATTCAAGTAGTCGAAAATCCAACAGCAGCCATAAAAAAAGCATTGGTTATTGTAGGTTCTGACCGAAGAGCTACGGCTTATGGTTTGCTGGAAATTTCCAGAATGATGGGAGTTTCTCCTTGGGAATGGTGGGCAGACGTTACCCCTGACAAAAAAAATAATCTGGTTTTAAATGTGGAAACGAAAACCTATGGTTCACCATCAGTGAAATACAGAGGGATTTTTCTAAACGATGAAGATTGGGGTTTGCAACCTTGGGCAGCTAAAACTTTCGAACCAGAAACAGGAGATATTGGTCCAAAAACCTATGCTAAAGTTTTTGAATTGTTGTTGCGTTTGAGAGCCAATACCATTTGGCCAGCGATGCACAAAAGCACCAAAGCTTTTTATTCTTTTCCAAAAAACAAACAAGTTGCCGATGATTATGCTATTGTGGTAGGAACTTCGCATGCAGAACCGATGTTGAGTAATATTAATGCCGAATGGAATCACAAAACCATGGGGGAATACCGTTATGATACCAACTCAGGAGTAATCAAAGATTTTTTCAGGAAAAGAGCTAAGGAAACCGCTGCTTTCGAAAATATTTACACGGTAGGAATGCGTGGCGAACACGACTCACCGATGATTGTTGGCGAAGACGATTCAGATTCCCAAGTTAAATTATTGGAACAGGTAATTACGGATCAAAGAGCGATTTTGAAAAAAGCGATGGCAAAGGATGCTGCTACAATTCCACAGGCCTTTATTCCTTACAAAGAAGTGTTAGATTATTACCAAAAAGGATTGCAATTACCAGAAGATGTACAGCTAGTTTGGACGGATGATAATTATGGTTACATCCGCCAATTGAGTAATTTAAAAGAGCAAAAACGCTCTGGTGGTGCAGGAATTTATTATCACACTTCGTATTGGGGTCGTCCACATGATTATTTGTGGTTGAACTCGACAAATCCCGTTTTAATGTGGGAAGAAATGGAAAAAGCGTATGAATTTCAATCTCGCGATTTATGGATTTTGAACTGCGGCGATATCAAACCACATGAATACAATATCGAATTGTTTCTGGATATGGCTTGGGATATGAATCCTTTTACTAAAAGCCAAAGCGTGAAAACACACATGCAAAACTGGGCTTCGAGAGAATTTGGAACTCAGAATTCTAATTCAATAACAGAATTGTTTTTCGAATATTATCGTTTGGCTTTCCAGCGTCGTCCTGAGTTTATGGCATGGAATCAGGTGGAACCAGAATCCAAATCAAAACCAACGGCACTGACCCAAATTCATTATGGTGATGAGGTTTCGAAAAGAATTGATGAATATCAAAATCTGATGAATACTGCCGAAAAATTGCAAAAAGAGATTCCTGCGAATCGTCAAAATGCTTTTTACGAATTGGTCACCTATCCAGTTGTTGGCGCAGCGAGTTTAAATCATAAATGGTTGTATTCGTATAAAAATAAATTTGTTGCCGAACAGGGAAGAGGAAGTGCTGCTTTTTTTGCTGCCAAATCGGAGGAAGCTTACAAGCGAATTCAGAAAGAAACTAATTATTTCAATAACGAATTGGTTAACGGAAAATGGAAACATATCATGAGTATGTCACCCCGTTATTTACCTGTTTTTGGAGAAACAACAGCCACAACTGCGGTTGCTGGAACAAAACCCGAATTGAAATTGGCTTTGGAAAGCTATGAAATGGAAGTCAACCATAAAACGGAGAATTCCTATGCCGATGTTTTGCCTGTTTTTAATGCTTACATAGACAATCAGTATTATATTGATGTTTTCATGAAGGGCACTGGCGAAATCTCTTGGCAAGCAAAACCGAAAGCAGATTGGATTAAAATTTCAGAAAGACAAGGAGTTTTAGATAACAATAAAAACAGTCAACAACGTATTTGGGTAAGTATTGACTGGAGTAAAGTTCCAAAAGGAGGAAATAAAAAAGAAGCACCATTAGGGCATGATTATCAGTTGATTCCGCCAAGTTATAAAGTCAACTCAGCAATCGATTTTGTGAGTAAAGACACTTTGATTACTATTGGAGTTTCGGCTTTTAATCCAAAGTTTGAGGAGTTAGAAAATTACAAAGGTTTTGTGGAGGACAAAGGATATGTATCGATTTATGCAGCAAATTTTTCGAACAAAAAAGAAGGCGCAGCAGCCCAATGGGAAATTTTTGAAGGAATTGGATATGCCGGGAAAGTAAGTGTGGCTTTGCCTAGAACGGCTAATTCTGAAGTGAATTTAAAAACAATAAAAGACAATAGTCCCGTAATGGAATATGATTTTTATAGTTTTAATTTTGGTCAGGCCAACGTAAAAGTGCAAGCCATTCCAACACATGCTTTTTACGAAGGAAAAGGAGTGCGGTGTGCCATAGCCATTGATGATGCAGAACCTGTTATTTTAGACTTTCAAACTTTTGGGAGAAGTGACGAATGGTTACAAAATGTGTTGAAAAATGCAGCTGTAAAATCGGCGTCACAAATTATCAATAAAGCAGGAAAGCATAAATTGAGAATTTGGATGGTAGATCCAGGGGTAATGATTGATCGCGTTTTAATTGATTTAGGAGGTTGGAAAGATTCTTATGCTTTTCCACCAGAATCAAGATTAAATAATTAATACTATAAATACGTAATTTATGATACTTAAGAGAAATTTTTTTAGTGTGTTTTTTTTATTTATTTTTTCTTTTTCAGCTTTTAGTCAGCGAATAGTGCCAGAATCGGTTGGTCCAATCCCAACAGAGAACCAGCTAAGTTGGCAGGAAATGGAGTATTATGCTTTTGTTCATTTATCCGTAAATACCTATACTGATATGTCTTGGGGGTTTGGTAATGAAGATCCACAAATTTTTAATCCTACAGAGTTGGATTGTAGGCAGTGGGCTCGTATTGCTAAAGAATCAGGTATGAAAGGGATTATACTTACCGCTAAACATCATAGTGGTTTTTGTTTATGGCCATCAAAATACACAGAGTATTCTGTAAAAAATTCTCCATGGAAAAATGGAAAAGGGGATATTGTACAAGAAATGGCCGACGCTTGTAAAGAATATGGCTTAAAATTAGGAATCTACTTATCTCCTTGGGATAGAAATCATCCGGATTACGGAAAACCAGAATACATTACTTATTTCCGAAATCAATTAACAGAGTTATTGACTAATTATGGAGATGTTTTTGAGGTTTGGTTTGATGGAGCCAATGGAGGCGATGGCTATTATGGTGGAGCCAATGAAACGCGAAAAATAAATAGGGAGACATATTATGATTGGGCTAATACCTATAAAATGGTTCGTGATTTACAGCCTAAAATTATGATTTGGAATGATAACGGTGATAGAGCCGATCTTCGTTGGGTAGGGACGGAAGCAGGTTATGTGGGGAAAACCAATTGGAGTTTGTTGAATGCAACAGGAAAAGTAACCGAAGATATGTTGCGTCATGGATTAGAAAATGGTGATTCATGGGTTCCTGGAGAAGTGAATACTTCTATTCGACCAGAATGGTTTTATCATAAAAGAGAAGATACAAAGGTGAAAACATTACCTGAACTTATGACTATCTATTATAATTCAATAGGTCGTAACGGTACTTTATTGCTTAATTTTCCTATTATGCCTAATGGATTGATTCATGAAAAAGATGAAAAAGCAGCATTAGAATTTGCACAGGAAGTAAAGAGAGTATTTGCTTCAAATCTTGTAAAGGGAGCTAAGGTTGAGGCTTCAAATGTAAGAGCGAACCATTCTAGTTTTAGTGCAGAAAATGTTTTGGATGCTGATAAAAACACCTATTGGGCAACTGATGAACAAATAAAATCAGGATCGTTGATTATTTCTTTTGATAAACCAACTGTTTTTAATCGTTTTCTAATTCAGGAATATATTAAATTGGGACAGAGAGTTAAAACGTTTAAAATTGAAGCTTATGTTAATCAGGAATGGAAGGAATTAGCAAATGAAACTACTATTGGGTACAAACGTATCCTTTGTTTTCCAACAGTAGAAGCAACAAAAATTCGTCTTACAATTTTGGATGCTAAAAGTTGTCCTTTAATTTCAAATATCGAAGTTTATAATGCACCTCAAATATTAACTCCTCCAAAAATCGTACGCAAACAATCAGGAAACATAGAGATTATTGCTTCCGATTTAGAATCCGAAATTTATTATACTTTAGATGGCAGTACACCTACTCTGAATTCTAGTAAGTATGTATCTGAAGTTAAAACTGCTGCGACGAAAATAGAAGTAAAAGCCATGGCTTATAATCCGGCTACAGCTAAAACCAGTGCCATTGCCGAAGAAAAATTTGACATAGCAAAAAAGAATTGGAAGATATTAGGAGTTGAAGACAAGGAAGCATACCAAATTATGGATGGCGACTCAAATTCGGTTTGGCATCAAAATAAAGAAATGCCGATAGATTTAGTTTTAGATCTTGGTAAAAAAGAAAATTTAGTTGGATTTAGGTATTTACCAGATCAAAATTTACGTTTTAAAGGAATTATTACTAATTATGAATTTTATGTATCAACGGATAATAAAGTTTGGAAATTAATTAACGCCGGCGAGTTTTCAAATATTAATAACAATCCTTTATGGCAAACAAAGTCTTTTAAAACAGTGAAGGCTAGATATATTAAGCTTAAAGCTTTGAAAAATACTAAAAATGATAATTATGCTGGGTATTCTGAGATTGACGTTATTACAGATTAAGTAGGATGTGTTTTAGGTTTTAACATGATAAAACTAATGTTGTTGTAGAGCTTGTTTGTTTTTTAATAAATTTCTTTTTCCCCTCTCTATAGGCTTGGAATTTTTAAAAAGTTTTCAAATGGTACACTCGTTAGGTTTTTTTTTGGAAATAAAATTTAAACAGGCTCTTTTTAATAAAATAATTAACAAAAGACTATGCCTAAAAGTAAATAAATACACTAGGTGCAGTTAGATTAAATACAATAAAAATGAAAAATAAAATTTTGAGTTTTCCTCTTTTATTCCTCTTAATTTTTATGTTTACGGACTGTAAAAATGACTCATCTGTAAAAAAAATAAATAAAGATTATGATGAAGCAGTTTTATCTCTTGATGGAAATTGGGAATTTGCTATAGATTCTACTAAATTAGGTTATAAAAAGGATTGGGTAAATGGTATTCCATCCAAATCTTCACGCACTGTAAAAGTACCACACACCTGGAATATTGAAGACAAAACTGAAGATTACTTTGGATTGGCATGGTACCAAAAGGAAATTAAATTACCTTCAGGTTGGAAGGGTAAAAATATTAGAATAAAATTTGAGGCGGTTTATCACGATGCTGTTGTCTATGTCAATGGTAAAAAAGTGGGTGAGAACAGTAATGCAGGTTACACTCCTTTTACGCTTGATATTACAAAATTTGTTTCTTATGAAAAATCAAATATTATTGTAGTGTCAGTAAATAATGAATTTTCAAAAAATAATTTACCCTATGAAAAGTCTTTTGATTGGGGTAACGATGGAGGCATTATACGATCTGTTTCTATTAAAGCAACTGGAAAGCCATCTTTCAAATATGTTCATGTTACCCCGAAAATAGAATTAAAAGATAGTACAGGAATTATCAAAGTTGTTGTTAAATTATGGGAAAAGAATGTCAATGAAGTCCAAGTGGATTTTAATATTAAAGACCAAAAAACAGCTGTAATTCTTAAAACAGTTAGTAAAAAATTAAAAGTAATCAATGGAGAATGTTCAACTAGTATTTATTTAGGAAAAATAAAACCTTGGCATTTTGATTCTCCTAATCTTTATGAACTTGAAAGTGAAATTAAAACCGATCTAGGAATTACAGACAAGCAGTTTTCTGTTTTTGGGTTTAAAAAAGTTGAAATTGTTGGTGATCAATTTTTTTTAAATGGAGAGTCAATTAGACTACCTGGTATAGAATATATGCCGGGAAGTAATCCAAAATATGGTATAGTTGAGCCAAAACGTTATATGGATTCGATTGTTCGATCAATGAAAGATTTAAATATATGTATTACACGTTTTCACTGGCAACAAGATGATTATATGCTAAGTTTAATGGATAAATATGGTATTTTAGTTCAAGAAGAATTGCCTTGGTGGCAAAATCCAAAAAGATTAACGCCTCAACTTGTCCTAACAGCACATAAACAGCTTAGTGACATGATTGATGCACATTATAATCATCCAAGTGTTTTTTCTTGGGGAATAAGCAATGAGATAAATGGAGATACTGATAAAAAAACATACATTGCACTCCGAAATTTTGTAAAAAACAAGGATTCAATGAGATTTGTTACTATAGTTTCAAATCGAATTTGGGAAAAACAAAAAGAAGACGAAACATTACTTGGTGATATTCCTACTTGGAATGAATATATAGGTACATGGCATGGAAAAGATAGAAATGAATTACCTAATAAATTTGATATTGTAAAAAGTGCAATTGGTAAACGACCATTATTAATAACTGAAAATGGTCTGTGTGAACCTGCAAATTCAGGTGGAGATACTCGTAGAATAGACGATATGCTTTTTCATATAAAAGAATGGAGTAGTCAACCCTATGTTATGGGTTATATTTATTTTTGTTTAAACGATTATAGAACCCAAATGGGAGAAGAAGGTTTTGGGAAATTTAAAATTAGAAGGCATGGGATTACAGATGTTGCTCTAAATCCTAAACCATCTTATTATGTTTTAAAACAATTAGCCTCTCCTGTAGATATTACAAAAGTGGAGAGAGTAAACAATTCAACAGCAAAAATAGAAATAAAAGTAAAAAATACTATTCCTTCGTACACATTAAGGGGATATAAATTGCAATATAAAAATAATGCAAATAAGTTGTTTGAAATAAAATTACCTATTTTAAAAGCTGGGGATACTTTTGCAATTAATTTAAAAGAAATAAATGCTCGGTTTGCTTTTCAAATTGTAAGACCAGATGGATTTTTAGTGATAAAATATTAAATATAATCCGTTGGTTGTAATTAATTTGGCGATAATTTTATTGCGTTCGAGTGGTTCTTTTTAGCGATGAGACCGTGTAGAGAACAAGAAAAAGTTCAATAAAAACGGTTATCGAATTTTTTTGTTCCGTTTTACTGTACAAAAGCACAAACGAATTTACGTTTAAATAATTTCAATCAACGGTTTAAATAAAAAATTAATGTACAGAATAATATTTGTGATTTTTCTTCTTTTTAATTCATGTATAGGACTGAAAAAGAAACCATTTAAAAACACTCCAATTGCATTCTTATCTGATGTTCATTTGTTAGATATTTATGGCACGTTTTCCGATTCGGATTATACAGGAATACCCAATCCTTATGATGGGAAACATACTTTGGTTCGAACGATGAAATCCCAATTGCAGTCTACGAGATTGTTCAATGAAAATTATTTTGCTTTTATCGCTGCTTTGGATGATGTGGTAAAACGAAATATAAAAACAGTGCTTTTGCCGGGAGATTTTAGTGATGACGGACAGCCAATAAACATTAGAGGATTAAAAAAAATTTTGAATGAATATTCGAATAAATATGGGATTCATTTTATCATTACAACTGGAAATCACGACGTGGCAAAACCTTTTTTGACTGACGCTGGAAAAACGGATTTTTTAGGTGAAGGAGGAAAAAACCAAGTGATTATGAGCAAAACAGGAATGTATGTTGCTAAAAGTACTGATGAACTTCCTGCGGTAATTACAAAAGATATCGGGACAATGGGGTATGCCGAAGTTTTAGAAGAACTTGGCGATTTTGGTTTTTTTCCAAAGAAAACGGATTTGTATTGGGAGACTCCATTTGCTTCATACGATCCAGATAATTATACTTTCGAAAAAGCATTGGAGCAATCCATCATCGAAAAAAGAACGTATGCCATTCCACCGTACAATTCGTATATTCCCGATTTGAGTTATTTGGTCGAATTAGAAAACAATGTTTGGTTTTTAGCCATTGATGGTAATGTATATTTTTCAAAGGAAACTGTCAAAGAAAATCCAAATAATCCAGCTAATTACAGCAGCCCAAACATTGGTTATAACCAAGTTTTAACGCATAAAAAACATTTAACTGCTTGGGCTTCAAAAGTGGCACGGGAAGCTAAGAAAAGGGGGAAAACGTTAATTGCTTTCAGTCATTATCCAATGGTTGAATTTAATGATGACGCTTCGGAGATGATGAAAAAATTATTTGGAGAAGACAAAATGCAGTTGCATCGAGTGCCTACTGAAGAAGTATCACAAATTTTTGCAGAAGCTGGAGTGCAGCTTCATTTTGCAGGACACATGCACATTAATGATACTGGAATTAGGAAATATAAAAATGGAAAAGCATTGTTCAATATTCAAATCCCATCATTGGCAGCCTATATTCCTGGGTATAAAATCCTGACAATTAAAAATAAAAATAAGATGTTAATAGAAACCGTAGTCCTTGATTCGGTTGCTGGATTTAAAACATTGTTTCCTTTGTACGAACAAGAATATGCGTATTTAGAAAGTAGTAAAGATTCGAAAATATGGAATAAAGCTATCTTGGGATCTAAAAGTTATCATGAATTTACCAATTGGCATCTGAAAGAATTAGTTCGAACCCGGTTTCTAGAAAAAGACTGGCCTACAGCTTTTAAATCCTTTATGCTAAAAGCAACAGCAATGGATTTATTCGCTTTTGCCAAAGTATCTCCTTTAAAAATAGAGAAATATAAAGATAAAAACTGGACGGGTTTTGACATGATTTTTGATTATCATCGCATGCATTCTGCTGATGAATTGGCTTTTAAAGACATTGGCAAAGACCGGATAGATCAGTACAATGTTATTATAACTTCTTATACAGATTATTATAAAAAAAAGGCAAATCCTACTACAGCGGAGACTTCCTTTTATCGATTTTGTTCCATTTTTAAAAGTTTTCTAAATGGTGCTCCATCCGATAAATTTATTATAAATTTGAAAAGAAATACCATCCACTAAAATTTGTCCAAAACAAACTATTCTATGAAACTTAAATTATTTATAGTTTTCATTCTATTTACTTACCTGCCTGTTTTGGGACAGAACATAAAATTCGAACATTATAATGAGAATAATGGTCTATCCTATAATTCGGTGAGGCATATTGTTCAGGATAAGAATGGTTTTATTTGGCTGGGAACTTTTTTTGGACTGAATCGTTTTGACGGATATCAGTTTAAATCCTACGTGAGTTCAGAATTTGGAAAAAACAAACTCTTCAATGATGATATTACTGCATTAGAACTGGATGAGGATTCTCATAATTTGTGGATAGGAACTAGAAAAGGTCTTACGGTCTATAAAATGGACACGAATGTTTTTAGTACTTTTTTTAATAAAAAAAACAATCCTAACAGTTTACCTGAAGACGAAATACGTTCGGTACATGTAGATAAATTTAAAAGAGTTTGGGTTGGTACCATGAGTGAAGGACTTTCAGTTTATTATCCCAATACACAACGTTTTTCAAGGGTTTACATTAAAGGATTTGATTATATAAAGCATATTTTTGAGGATAGAAAAGGTAATATTTGGATAGGAAGTTTTGGTAAGGGATCAGTAGCCAAAATTAGTTTAGGATCCAATGGGGAAATATTAAAAACTATTACTTATACCTTATCAATTCCTAATTCGAATCAAAAAAATCCGTATATTAATTTTATATATGAAGATAATAAGTCTGATATTTTTGTCGGTACAAGAGAAGGACTCTACAAGTTAAACAAGTTAAAAAACACTTTTGAAAATCTCTATATTGAAGATGCTGTTTTAAGAAATAAATTAGGACCCTATTTTATTTCAATTGCTCGCGCCCCCGATGGAAAATATTGGTTAGGTACTTTGGGAGGACTTTTGGTTTGTAATCGATTAGAAGATATTGGAACTGGAAATTTTCAAAGGTATTTTTCTAAACTTACGGATGAAAATTCACTAGTGGGTAATATTGTAAATTCTTTGTATTTTGATAATTCGGGTGTTTTATGGGTAGGTACCGAAGATGGCCTGGATAAGTACAATCCTTATGGTAATCAATTTAAGATTAATAAAGATATTTCATTGTATAATGACAATCAAAAACCTAATATAAGAGGTTTTGCCAAGACATACAACGGCAATGTGATTGTTGCATCCAGGTACAATGGACTTTTTATTTCTAAAGAAAAATCATTTGTCCCTTTGTATAATGGTAAAAATGATATTGCCAGTATTTATTCAAATGATGGTAAGTTGTTTTATTGCGGTTTGTGGAACGGTAAGGTTTTAGTTTATAATTACATTACTAATAGCTCCAAAATAGTTGATGTTGGTGTAAGGAATTCTCCGATACTTTCTTTTTTAATAACAGATGAAAATGTATTGGTAGTAGGCTCTTTTGGTGAAGGTGCTATTTTGTTAGATTCAAAAACACTAGAAATTAAAGTTCCTAAAGGTGTTTTATTGCCTGATTTTCAAATAAATAAAATAAAAAAAGATCGATTTAATAATTTATGGTTCGCAACTGAAACAGGTGTTGTGAAATACAATTTAAAAACCAAGTTAGTTCAGGTTTATTTAAAAGGTGATAAAGAAGAACTTGGTTTACCTGCGAATCACGTAAGTGATATTTTGATTGATACCAGTGGAGATATTTGGGTAGCCACCGTAAAAGGATTAGGTATTTATGATGTCAAGAAAAATAATTTTATTCCCATTTCAGGTCCAAAAGAACTTCAAGGAAAATGGATTACTGACTTAGAGATGGATAAAAATGGCTATTTATGGTTAAATATTAATAATAATAGTGTTGCCAGATACAAGAGAAAATCAAAAAAAATAAATGTATACTATGTTGATAGTGGCAATAGATTGGATGTATTTAGTTCAAAAGGGTTCTATAGTTTAAATAATGCTACTATTTATTTAGGAGGAAAAAATGGGATTATTTATTTTTCGACAGATAATATAAAAGAAAACAAAATAGCACCTCCCCCTATTGTAACCGAGTTTAAAGTTCAAAACGAAGAAGTTTTTCCCGGAGTAGAAATTAATGGACAAATTCCATTTACTAAAGATATTAATACAGATAAAAAAATTGAACTCAATTACAACAATCGAAATTTTTCAGTACAGTTTTCTACCCCTTCTTATACTAACGAAAGGCTGAATAAATTTGAATACATGCTAGAAGGATTTGATAAAGATTGGATTACCACCAATAGCGATTCCAGAACCATTCAGTATACCAACTTGAATCCAGCAGAGTATGTTTTTAAAATTCGTGCGCAAAACAGTGACGGAATTTGGAGTACACCTACAGCATATACCATTACAATTTTATCACCTTTTTGGACGAATACTAAGATTTTTCTTTTACTTTTTATGATACTTTCGGTTTCTTCCTATTATATTAGAAAAGAAATTAAATCCCGAATTAAATTACGACAAGCGCTGTTGTTAGAAAGAGTTAAAAGAGACAGTGATGAGCGTTTGTCTAACGAAAAATTAGAATTTTTTACGAATATTTCGCATGAATTAAGAACGCCTTTAACCTTAATATTAGGTCCTGCTAAACAATTATTAGAGCAAAATGAAGCTGTCGGGAATGATAAGACAAAGCTGTATTTGATTTATCAAAATGCCAGTAGGTTGTTGTTATTAGTAAATCAAATTTTAGATTTTAGAAAAGCACAATCAGGTGAATTAAAACTAAAAGTATCAAAAATAGAAATAGTAGCTAATACTCAAACGGTATTTGATTCCTTCTCACAATTGGCGCAGGAAAAAGATATTAATTTTCATTTTAATTGCGAAAATGAAAGCCTTGAAGGCTGGATTGATATGGACAAATACCATAAGATACTATATAATTTACTCTCAAATGCTTTAAAATTCACAAACAATTATGGTAATGTTGATTTGTATATAGGTACAAAAGAAGATAATGGTATTAAAAAATTAATTGTTGAAGTAAGTGATGATGGAGTAGGGATTCCTATAGAAAGTCAAGAAAAAATATTTTCTAGATTTTATCAAGTTAAGAGCAGTAAAAAAAACAATACAGGTTCAGGAATAGGTTTGTCTTTAGTAGTTTCCTTGGTTGAAATTCACCGAGGCGATTTAAAATTAAAAAGTATCCCCTCAAAAGGAAGTGTTTTTACGCTGGAATTGCCTATTTCGAAAAACAGCTATAAAAAATCGGAGGTTTTTGACATTGAATACAAAGAGCCCGAGATGAGGTACACTGCAATGGATAAAACAAAAAAAGGAAACCAAAGCTCAGAACTTAAACAGAATATCTTAGTTATTGAAGACAACGCCGAACTTCGTTTTTTTATAGCCGATTATTTATCGGACTATTATAAAGTCTATCAAGCTGAAAATGGTGATGAAGGATTGAATCTTTGTAGAAAAATTAAACCAGCACTTTGTGTTGTTGATGCGATGATGCCAGTTATGGGAGGTTTTCAATTCGTCAAAGCCTTAAAGAGTGATGAAAATATTAGTCACACCGCACTCATTATGTTGACGGCTTTATCTGAAAACGAAAACAAAATTAAAGGCTACAATTTAGGAGTAGACGAGTACATGGTAAAACCGTTTGATCCTTCTTTATTAAAAACTCGAATTGATAATATCATAAAAACCCGAATTGAATTAAAACAGAAATTTTCTGGGGAAATTGAAACCGATGTAACCACATTAACGCATTCTCAATTAGACATAGACTTTATTTCGAATATTACTGATTTAATAGAAAAAAACATCAGCGATACGGAGCTTACCGCTAATTTTTTATGTAATGAATTAGGAATGAGTTCGTCTAAATTGTATCGAAAAATCAAACAATTAACTGATTTGTCTCCCAATGAGTTCATTAGAACGGTTCGACTAAAAAAAGCAGCACAATTATTAAAATTAAAGACATTCAATGTGTCTGAAGTGGCGGACCAAGTAGGATTTAATGATCCTTTATATTTTAGCAGGTGTTTTAAAAAGCAATTTGGCTATTCTCCAAGTCGATTGATTAAGTAATTTTTTTTAAGATTTTGTGCTTTAAATGACATGCTTTTAAATGTTTTTTAGAGAGGTGCATTTTTAACAGATATTCCAAGGCAAATACACCATTCCAGAAATAAAAAAAGGAGTCACGATGCTGTCTGCCGGCAGGCAGGTTAGACCGAGTAACACAAATTTGGATGTCATAAATATTCCACAAATCAGCCAAAAATTGGTGTAATTTATTTTAGAAACATTAATATTTGTTCTAATAAGTGTAATTCGTGACAAAAATATCACTCGTGCGTTTGCCCTGACAGATATTCAACAAAAATTTGATTTGGGTTAAATTTTCATTAATTTACTTGGTTATTTTTGGAATTTAATACATAAATTAGCAGATGTTTAATTTAAGAATCTAATTTTTGTAAAAAATGTTTATTTAAGTTGGAATTTTAAAAATTAATACAAAATATTTGTGATTCAATTATTTAGAATTATATTTGTGTAATCGATTACACTTATTGTAGGTGTTTTTTATTATGTTTTCGATGTAATTAACTGATTAATAATTAATTACAATTGTTTTTGAAAAATATAGTGCTAATTTTTTGCCTTTTTATAATGTCAAAATTATAGAAAGGTCTTATAGTGTATTTACTTTTAACTTATTATAAATATTTTTAATTATGAGCCAAACACCAAAAGCTGTTGGAAACTATCGTTGGACAATTTGTTCGTTATTGTTTTTTGCAACAACAATTAATTATTTAGATAGACAAGTTCTTTCTTTAACATGGAGTGATTTTATAGCTCCTGAATTTCATTGGACAAATAACGATTACGGAAATATTACAGCCTTGTTTTCTATTTTTTACGCTGTTTCTTTGTTGTTTGCAGGGAAGTTTGTGGATTGGATGGATACTAAAAAAGGTTTTCTTTGGGCAATAGGAGTATGGTCTGTAGGTGCTTGTTTGCACGCATTTGCTGGAATTGCAACTTCTGGAATTATTACTGGAAATTGGTTCGTTGGTTTTGAAGGTGCAAAAGAAGCAATCGCTGCTGTGAATGATACCGGATTGGTAATTAGTGTAAGTGTTACATTGTTTATTTTTGCTCGTTTTGTTTTGGCTTTAGGAGAAGCGGGTAACTTTCCTGCCGCAATTAAAACTACTGCCGAATATTTTCCTAAAAAAGACAGAGCGTTTTCTACTAGTATATTTAATGCGGGAGCAACTGTAGGAGCATTAGCTGCGCCAATTACAATTCCTTTTATTGCTAAAGCTTACGGTTGGGAAATGGCTTTTATAATTATTGGTGCATTAGGATTTGTTTGGATGGGATTCTGGGTTTTTATGTACGATAAACCAGAAAAGCATGCAAAAGTAAGCGCAGCTGAATTAGAATACATTCAACAAGATGTAATTGCAGATAGTAAAATAGCAGGATATGTTCCTGAAACGACTACAAGAGTTACTTTTAAAGATTGTTTTAGATACAAACAAACATGGGCTTTTGCTTTTGGAAAATTCATGACTGATGGAGTTTGGTGGTTTTTCTTATTCTGGACTCCAGCTTATCTAAGTTCGGTTTACGGAATGGATTCTACACAAGCGGCTTTTCCATTATTTGTATTGTATATGATTACTTTATTGTCTATTATTGGAGGTTGGTTGCCAACTTATTTTGTAGAGAAAAAAGGAATGAATCCTTATGAAGGAAGAATGAAGGCGATGTTGATATTTGCATTCTTTCCATTATTAGCATTAGTGGCTCAGCCATTAGGACACATTTCATACTGGTTGCCGGTAATTATAATTGGGATTGCAGGTGCTGCTCACCAAGCTTGGTCAGCTAATATTTTTACCACTGTAGGAGATATGTTTCCTAAAAAAGCCATTGCTACCATTACAGGTATTGGAGGTTTAGCTGGAGGAATTGGCTCGACAGTTATTAATAAAGGTTCAGGAGTTTTGTTTGATTATAGTAAAAATACCAACATGGATTTTATGGGCTTCCAAGGAATCGAAGCGGGTTACTTTATCATCTTCTCCATCTGTGCCGTTTGTTATTTAATAGGCTGGACGGTTATGAAATCATTAGTGCCTAAATATGCACCTATAACTGATTTATAAAATCAAAAGAGCTCTCTTGTAATTCAAGAGGGCTTTTTTCTTTTTTTTAATTTTTAATGGGTAACTTGTTTTTTATAAAAATAGAGATAAAATAAATTAAATTAATACCTTTGTAATCGATTACATTAAAACTAAATAATTATGACAAATTATAGTTCTAGATATGCTTCTAGCCCTCAAGCAGTAAAACAATACGACACCAAACAATTAAGAGATGAATTCTTGATTGACAATTTAATGCAAGAAAACGAAATTACTTTTACTTACTCGCATTATGACAGATACATTACTGGTTCAGCCGTTCCTGTAAGTGGTGATTTAATTCTTGAAACTATTGATCCTCTAAAATCAACTTACTTTTTAGAGCGTAGAGAAATGGGGATTATCAATGTTGGTGGAAATGGTTCTGTTGTGGTTGAAGGCAAATCATACGAACTAGGTTTTAAAGATGCTTTGTATGTTGGAAGCGGAAATAAAGAAGTAGTATTTAAAAGTGTTGACGCAAAAAATCCAGCTAAATTTTATATAAATTCGGCTCCAGCTCATACAAGTTACCCAACAGTTCAGGTAAGTTTAGCAGAAGCAAACAAATTAGAATTAGGTACTATGGAAACGGCTAATCACCGTACGGTAAACCAAATGATTATTGGTAGTGTAGTTACTACTTGCCAATTGCAAATGGGAATGACCGAATTGCGTCCAGGAAGTGTATGGAATACAATGCCAGCTCACGTTCATGATCGTCGTATGGAAGTTTATTTTTACTTAGATATTCCAGAAAACCAGGCCGTTTGTCATTTTATGGGAGAACCACAAGAAACAAGACACATCTGGATGAACAATCATCAAGCAGTAATTTCTCCACCATGGTCTATTCACTCCGGATCAGGAACAAGTAATTATACTTTTATTTGGGGTATGGCTGGAGAAAACCTGGATTATGGAGATATGGATGTTTGTAAAATCACTGATTTAAGATAAAAAATTATGACAAATTTATTTGATGTAAAAGGCAAAGTTGCTCTTATCACAGGAAGTACACACGGACTGGGAATGGCAATGGCTAAAGGTTTAGGTGAAGCAGGAGCAACAATTGTTATAAACGGAAATTCATCACAACAAAAAATTGATGACGCTGTAGCAGCACTTAAAAGCGAAGGAATTAATGCTGTTGGTTACAAATTTAATGTAACTGAAGAGCAGGAAGTTAAAGCAGCTGTTGCAAAAATTGAAAGCGAAGTTGGACCAATCGATATCTTAATTAACAACGCTGGAATTATTAAAAGAATTCCATTGCTTGATATGGAAGTTGCTGATTTTAGAGAAGTAATTGATATTGATTTAGTAAGCCCGTTTATTGTTTCTAAGCATGTTGCTAAAGGAATGATTGAGAGAAGACAAGGAAAAATCATCAATATTTGCTCTATGATGAGTGAATTAGGGCGTAGCACAGTTTCTGCTTATGCTGCTGCAAAAGGTGGTTTGAAAATGTTAACTAAAAATATGGCCACCGAATGGGCTAAATACAATGTGCAGATTAACGGAATTGGTCCTGGTTATTTTGCAACAGAACAAACAAAGCCAATTAGAGTTGATGGACATCCATTTAACGATTTTATCATCAGTAGAACACCAGCGGCTAAATGGGGAGACCCGGGAGATTTAGCAGGAGCGGCAATCTTTTTGTCGTCTAAAGCTAGTGATTTTGTTAACGGTCACATTTTATATGTTGATGGTGGAATTTTGGCTACCATTGGTAAACCATCAAACGAAAATTAATATTTTAAGTAAATTATTATGAGCACTTTTATAAACGATAACTTTTTATTAGAAAATAAATTCGCAGAAGAATTATACCATAATTATTCTAAAAATCAACCGATAATTGATTACCACAATCACCTGAGCCCTCAGTTTATTGCTGAAGATAAAATTTTCAACAATATTACTGATGTTTGGATTAAAGGAGATCACTACAAATGGCGCGCAATGCGTACTTTAGGGATCAATGAACAATTTGTTACTGGTAATGGTTCTGATAAAGATAAATTTTTAAACTGGGCAAAAACAGTTCCTTATACGATGCGTAATCCATTGTATCACTGGACACACCTGGAGTTGGCTCGTTATTTTGGTATTACTGATTTATTAAACGAGAAATCGGCAGAAAGAATTTACGAAGAAACTTCGGCAAAAGTAAATTCAGCGGAATACAGCACAAGAAACTTGTTGCGTAAAGTAAATGCGGAATTAGTTTGTACTACTGAAGATCCAATCGACAGTTTAGATTTTCACGCTCAATTATTGAAAAGTGATTTTAAAACAACGGTAAGTACTGCTTTTAGACCTGACAAAGCGATTTTAATTGCAAATGATGGTTATAACGAATACCTTGATGTTTTAGCACAAAAAGCATCTATTGAAATCAACACTTATGCTGATTTACGTGCTGCTTTAAGAAATAGAATTGAATACTTTAATGCAAATGGTTGCCAACTTTGTGACCATGGATTAGACCAAATTTATTTCGAAAACTATACTGAAAACGAAGTAAGTTCTATTTTCAAAAAGAAAAGAGAAAATCAAACGATCAGTAATGAAGAAGCGTTGAAATTCCAAAGTGCTATATTAGTATTTTTGTGTGAAACCTATCATGAATTTGGATGGGTACAGCAATTTCACCTAGGGGCTTTGAGAAATAATAATGCTCGTATGCACCGTGTTTTAGGACCTGATACAGGATGGGATTCTATTGGAGATTATCCGCAGGCTCAAAAATTATCAGCTTTCTTAAATGCTTTGGACAGTAAAGATAAATTGACTAAAACTATTATTTATAACTTGAATCCTGCGGATAACGAAGTGATGGCTACCATGATTGGTAACTTTAACGACGGAAGTGTTAGAGGAAAAGTACAATTTGGTTCAGGTTGGTGGTTCTTGGATCAAAAAGACGGAATGACAAAACAATTGAATGCACTTTCTAACATGAGTTTGATTAGCTGTTTTGTGGGTATGTTGACCGATTCCAGAAGTTTCTTGTCTTTCCCAAGACACGAATATTTTAGACGTATCCTTTGTAACCTTTTGGGTGATGAAATCAAAAGAGGTGAATTGCCAGCTTCTGAAATGGAATGGATTGGAAAAATGGTATCCGATATTAGCTATGGTAATGCTAAGGAATATTTTAAATTTCCAGTAAAATAATTAAAGAATAAAGTTTAATTTATAAAAAATATAACTTGAAAAAAGTAGTCACTTTTGGAGAAATTCTACTGCGTTTATCAACAGAAAGGCATTTGAGATTTGCTCAGGCCGATTCGTATAAAGCAACCTATGGTGGGGGAGAATTTAATGTTGCTGTTTCGCTTGTAAATTACGGGATGAAGGCAGAATTTGTTACTAAAATACCTGATAATGAATTAGGTAATTGTGCTATTCACGAAATGCGCAAACTGGATGTAGATTGTAAAAATGTACTAAAAGGTGGTGATCGTTTGGGGATTTATTTTCTTGAAACAGGAACGAGTACTCGTGCCAGTAATGTAATTTATGATAGAGCAAACAGTTCAATGTCTACTTTGAAAAAAGGAGAATTTGACTGGAAAGAAATATTAAAAGATGCAACCTGGTTTCATTGGAGCGGAATTACTCCTGCACTTTCTGAAACGGCTGCCGAAGCTTGTTTGGAAGCTATAAAAGTGGCTCACGAGTTAGGTCTGACTATTTCTACTGATTTGAATTACCGTTCAAAACTGTGGAATTATGGCAAACAACCTAAAGACGTAATGCCCGAAATGTTGAAATACAGTAACATTATCTTAGGCGATATTGATACGGCTAATTTTATGTTAGGTTTAGATAAAGTAGATCCTGATTATCAAAAACCAGAAACTTTACCAGCTGTTTATGATACTGTTTTCAAATTGTGTCCTGAATTAAAATTCATGGCAACTACTTTGCGTTATTCAGTAAGTGCTTCTCATCAACGCATTGGAGGAATCCTCTATGATGGAAAAGAAATATTCAAAGCTGCTGTACAGGATGTAACTCCTGTTGTGGATAGAGTAGGAAGTGGAGATGCTTTCATGGGTGGTTTAATCTACGGATTGAACGAAGAGCCTTTGGATAAAGAAAGAGCATTAAACTTTGCAGTTGCTGCTTGTTGTTTAAAACACACGATTTTCGGAGATTATAATTTAATTACTAAAAATGAAATTGAAAAATTACTTGACGGTGATTTTACAGGTAAAGTTTCAAGATAAAAAAAGATAAAATGGCTCAATTTACACGTATAGAAGTTGCTACTGCAATGAAAGAAACAGGGATGATTCCATTGTTTTTTAACAAAGATATTGAAGTAAGTAAAAATGTTTTGAAAGCTTGTTATGATGGAGGAGCTCGTTTGATGGAGTTTACTGCCAGAGGAGATTTCGCTCACGAAGTTTTTGCTGAATTAACAAAATACGCTATCAAAGAATTACCAGGAATGATAATGGGAGTAGGATCTGTAACTGATGCTGCAGCTGCTTCATTGTATATGCAAATAGGAGCTAATTTTATTGTAACTCCTGTTTTTAGAGAAGATATTGCTATTGCTTGTAATCGTAGAAAAGTATTATGGTCTCCAGGTTGTGGTACATTGACAGAGATTGCCAGAGCCGAAGAGTTAGGTTGCGAAATTGTAAAATTGTTCCCAGGAGAAATCTACGGTCCACAATTTATCAAAGGAATCAAAGGACCATGTCCTTGGACAAGCATTATGCCTACAGGAGGAGTTTCTACTGAAAGAGAAAACTTGAAATCTTGGTTTGATGCAGGTGTAACTTGTGTTGGAATTGGTTCTCAATTAATCTCAGCAGCAGTTTTAGAGAGCAATGACTACGCTGGATTAACTCAAAAAGTAAAAGATACTTTAGCAATTATTAGCGATTTACGCAAAAAATAAAAATTAGTACAATAGATTTAGTTCAATACAATGGAAAAATTAAATAGAAAAAATAGAGGTTTAGAGCAATTAAATCCAATTAAAGTAGTACAATTTGGAGAAGGTAATTTTTTAAGAGCTTTCGTGGATTACGCTTTTCAAAGATTAAATAATGAAGTAGATTTCAATGCCGGAATTGCAGTTGTTCAACCATTAGCAGGTGGTATGGTAGACATGATTAATGATCAGGATGGTCTTTATACCTTGTTTATGAACGGAATCAAAAAAGGTGAGAAAATACAAGACATTCAGTTAATTTCTAATATTGTAAAAGCAATAAACCCTTATAGTAATTTTGCTGATTATTTAGCATTAGCTAAAGAAGAGGAACTTCAATTTATTGTTTCAAATACTACCGAAGCAGGAATTGAATTTGTTAATACTGATACTCCAGATATGCAGCCACCAGCTTCTTTCCCTGCAAAGTTGACGGTTTTATTATACGAAAGATTCAAACATTTCAATGGAGATGCTGCTAAAGGACTGACTATCATTCCTTGTGAATTGATTGATTACAATTCAGAAGCTTTGAAAAAATGTATTTTGCAATATGTTGATTTATGGAAATTAGAGAACGCATTCAAAACTTGGGTATCTGATGCTTGTACCTATCACAGTACTTTGGTTGACAGAATCGTTCCTGGATATCCAAGAGCAGAAATTGAAGATTACAATAACAAATTAGATTATCAGGATAATTTAATTGTTGCGGCTGAGCCATTCTTCCTTTGGGCTATCGAAGGTGGTGAAGATTTGAAAGCGAAATTACCATTTCATAAAACAGATTTAAACGTGAAGATTGTTGATGATATTCGTCCTTTCAAAATGATTAAAGTTCGTATTTTGAATGGTGCGCATACTGCAATGGTTCCTGTTTCACTTTTATTTGGTAATAAATTAGTAATGGAAACGGTTAATGGTGGTTTTACTGGACCGTTTGTAGATAATGTTATCAGTGAAATTAGTGAAACCCTTCCTATGGATAAAAACGAAATCACTGCTTATGCTGAAGAGGTAATGGATCGTTTTAAAAATCCATTTATCAAACACGCATTGGCTGATATTGCTTTAAATTCTATCTCAAAATTCAAAGTAAGAGTTTTGCCAAGTTTATTAGGATATTATAATGCTACTAAACAACTTCCTACTAGCTTAACTTTTTCATTAGCTTGTTTGATCCAATTCTATAAAGGAACTTGGAATAATGAAGCTTTACCTGTAAAAGATACTCCAGAATTAGTTGAAGCATTCAAAAACGCTTGGGAATTAAAAGATTTAGATGCTGTTGTGGCTAGCGTTTTAAGTAATACAGCATTTTGGGATGAAGATTTAACAAAAGTTGACGGATTGGCACAAACTTTAGTGCTTGCTTTAAATGAAATTGAAGCCAATGGTATAGAACAAGGTTATATCAATTTCTCTCAAAAAAAATAAAAGACAAAAAACAAAAAAACCAAGTAATTAAAATGCAAAAGAAATTAATAAAAGTAGATCCTTCTGATAATGTGGCTGTAGCTTTAGTAAACCTGGTTGCTGGAGAAACTATTGCATTTGAAGGAGAAGACGTTTTAGTATTATCAGATACTAAAATGAAGCATAAAATTGCGATGAAAGATTTTGAATCTGGAGACAAAATTTATATGTATGGTGTTATCGTAGGGAAAGCAAACCAAAAAATTGCAAAAGGAGATGTTATTACTACTCTTAATGTAAAACACGAAAGTGCTAAAGTTACTGGTAAAACAGAAACTATTGGTTGGGATGTTCCTAATGTGGACAAATGGAAAGATAAAACTTTCATGGGATATCATAGAGAAGATGGGCAAGTTGGAACTGAGAATGTTTGGTTGTTTTTTCCTTTAGTTTTTTGTGAAAACAGAAATATTGAAATCTTAAAAGATATATTTGAAAAAGAATTATTAAAACCAAAAGAAAACGATTACCAATTGTTGTTGCGTTCATTAGTGAAATCAGAAACTGGAGGTACTGGTAACGAAGCGGCTTCAAATGATGCTGAATTATTCAATAATATCGAAGTAAAATTCATCACACACCAAGGTGGTTGTGGAGGAATTCGTCAGGATGCTCATAGTTTAGCAAAATTATTGGCTGGATATGTAAATAATCCTAACGTAGCTGGAGCAACAGTGCTGAGTTTAGGTTGTCAAAACTTACAAATCTCAATTTTCCAGGATGCTTTAAAAGCTATTAATCCTAATAGCCAAAAACCAGTTTTAATTTACGACCAACAATCAATTGGAACTATCGAAGCAATGTTGTCTAGTGTGGTTAAAGATTCTTTCGAAGCGATTAAAAAAGCAAATGAAATTAAGAGAACTCCTGCTCCATTATCTAAATTAAGAATTGGTTTAGAGTGTGGTGGTTCTGATGGATTCTCTGGAATTTCGGCAAACCCAACATTAGGAGTATTATCCGATAAATTAGTGGCTTTAGGAGGAACTACTATTCTTTCTGAATTCCCAGAATTATGCGGTGTTGAGCAAGAATTAGTTAACCGTTGTGTAGATGATAAAGACGGAGAACGTTTCTTAGAATTAATGCAATGGTATGAGAAAACGGTTGTTGATGCAGGTTCAGGATTTGATATGAATCCTTCTCCGGGTAACATCAAAGACGGTTTGATTACTGATGCTATGAAATCAGCAGGTGCTTCTAAAAAAGGTGGAACTTCACCAATTGTAGGAGTTTATGATTATGGAGAGTACATCAACGAGCCAGGATTTACATTATTGTGTACTCCAGGAAACGACGTGGAATGTACAACTGCAATGGTAGGTTCAGGAGCGAATATGGTATTGTTTACAACAGGTTTAGGAACTCCAACAGGAAATCCAATTGCTCCAGTTGTAAAAGTATCATCTAATACGCAATTGGCAGAAAAAATGTCTGATATTATCGATTTTAACACTGGTGGAATTATAACAGGTGATAAATCGATTGAAGAAACGGCTGACGAAATGTTAGAATATATTATTAAAGTAGCTAGTGGTGAAATTAAGACTAAGGCTGCGATTTTAAATCAAAACGACTTCATTCCTTGGAAACGAGGCGTATCGCTATAAAGATTGTTTTTAGATTTTGTTTTTAGTTAGAAAGGGAGGTGTTTTTTAAATGCCTCCCTTTTTTTTTCGAATAGAAATTTACTCAAGCTTAAAAAAAGACCGCAGATTCGCCGATTTTAAAATTTATAATCGGTAAATCTGCGTTGATTTTTTGATTCTATCAAATCCAATCTGGAGTGTATTACACTTGAGGAATTCTAGTCGAAGACTGACGGATAAGTAATTTGGGTAATAAAACCACTTTGTTTTCAGATTTTCTATTGTTTATTTTGTCTAGGAATACCTGAGCAGCCATTTTTCCCATTTCTAGTGGGGACTGATCAATTGAGGAGATCGTTAATTCCATAAATTTAGTGAATGGCTCATTGCCAAAACCAAAAACACAGAAATCTTCCGGAATTTTAATACCGCGTTCTTTTAGTTTTTGGATGGCACCTAAAGCCGCAAAATCACTGGTGGAAAAAATAGCATTGGGTGGGTTTTCTAACGCTAATAATTTTTCAACAGCATCTCTTCCTTCGGTGACATTACTTTTTATGGTGATAATGTAATCTTCGTTTATTGGTATATTGTTGTCTAATAAAGCTTGTTCGTAACCTCTGTAACGGTCTTCATATATTTCTAACGATCGGTCTCCAGAGAAGTAAGCAATTTTATCACAGCCTTGATTAATAAGATGTTGTGTGGTTTGATAAGAAGCTTGGTAATCATCAATAGTTACAGAACTTACATTTTCCATCTCTTTTTTTCTATCAAAAAAGATTAACGGAATGTTTTTTTGAATGACACGTTCAATGTAATGGTTGTTTTCTTTTGGAAGATTTGAAATAGACATTAAGATACCGTCAACCTGAGCATTTAATAAAGTATTGATGTTTTCAATTTCTCTGTTTTCGTCTTCATGTGTCTGACAAATAATAACCTGATAGCCTTCTGGGTGCAAACCTTCCTCAATACCTCTAATTACCGAAGCAAAAAAATTGGTATTTATACGGGGTACAATTACGCCAACATTATTGCTTTTTCCGCTTCTTAATGCTAGTGCTAGTCTGTTTTGCTTATAGTTCATTCTATTAGCGGTTTCCAGAACTAATTTTCGTGTACTATGGCTTATTTTCGGGTTATTGTTTAATGCTCTTGAAACAGTTGCTGCAGTGATATTTAGCTCTTTAGCAATGTCATAAATTGTTGTTTTTTCACTCATTATAATAGTCTATCTCGGTAAAAATAATATATTTTTTTATATAATTATTTGTTTGTGTTTTGTATTAATTTGATTTTGAAATCAAAAGAAGTTTTTTTAGACCGTTTTTAAAGCTAATAGCTCTTTTTTACAGTTTTTTTTCTATAAAGTAAAATAAAACATCTTTATTTTATGCAAATCTATTTTTTTTTATCCAAATTTATAGTTTTTTATAAAAAATATATATAGATTTGTGTAATCGATTGCATGGATTTGTTGTGTTATTTCAGAATGGAATTTGTGCTAGTCGATTGTTTTTATTCAAAATTTAAACTTCTTTAATTTTATAATCAATGAAAAATAAATTTTACGGTTCGCTTTTGTGTTTTTCTACAGCTTTAATGTCGGCTATTTTTTTTAATTGTGCTACTCAAAAAAGCACAGATGTTTTAGTAAATCCTTGGAAAGTAAAACAACAAATTGAAAAAGCAGTAGTGGTTCCAACTTTTAAAAACAAAACATACAATATTATTGATTTTGGAGCAAAAAGCGATGGAATAGTTAATAATTCGGAAGCCTTTAAAAAAGCAATCGAAACTTGTACTAAAAATGGAGGCGGAAAAGTTGTTGTCCCATCAGGTAAATTTTTAACTGGACCAATTCATTTAGATAATAATGTTAATCTTCATTTAGAAGAGGGGGCTGAGATTTTGTTTAGCACTAAATCTTCTGATTATCCATTGGTACTTACTTCGTTTGAAGGAACGGAGTTGATGAATCATTCCCCGTTAATTTATGCTTACAATAAAAAAAATATCGCCGTTACAGGTAAAGGAGTTTTAAATGGTCAAGCCGATAATGAAAATTGGTGGTACTGGTGTGGTGCAAAACAATACGGATGGTCTGAAGGAAAAGGAAATCAAAATGACCCTCAAAATCGTATTCGTTTAGTAGAATCAGGAGAACAAAATGTACCTGTAGAGCAAAGAATTTATGGGGAAGGTTCTTATTTAAGACCGAGTTTTGTAGAGTTTTTTAGCTGTACTGATGCTTTGATCAAAGGTGTGAAAATTATAAATGCACCATTTTGGGTAATCCATCCAATGAAATCCACTAATGTAACAGTTGATGGTGTAACAGTTGAAAGTCATGGTCCTAATAATGACGGTTGTGATCCAGAATATTCTAAAAATGTGATTATCAAAAATTGTACTTTTAATACAGGGGACGATTGCATTGCAATAAAAGCAGGTAAAGATGGCGATGGAAGACGCGTAGCAATGAAAAGCGAAAACATCATTGTGCAAGATTGTATGATGCTTGACGGTCACGGTGGTGTGGTTATGGGAAGTGAAATGACTGGAGGGATAAAGAATGTTTTTGTCGAAAATTGTAAAATGGATAGTCCTAATTTAGATAGAGCCATTCGAATAAAATCAAATTCTAGAAGAGGTGGAATTGTTGAAAATGTTTTTGTGCGAAACATAGAAGTAGGACAAGTAAAAGAAGCGGTTTTAAGAATCAATATGTTCTATAATGTTTACGGAAATCAAACAGGAAATTTTATACCTCAGGTAAAGAATGTGATTTTAGAAAATGTTAAAGTTAAAAATGGTGGGAAATTTGGTGTTTTGGCTAAAGGATACAAAGAGCTACCAATTGAAAACGTATTGTTGAAAAATGTAACAATTGACAAAGTAGGTGAAGCATATTCGATAGAAAATGTAACTAATATTCAATTTGTTGATACTTATATCAACGGAAAAAAAATAGAAAGTCCTAAATAAGAATTAGCGTTTTTTATAAAATTAACAATCAGGAAGTTTAAAAAAGAAATACATATAATCAATTTAAAAAATATAATATGATGAAAGCAAGTCAATTTATTTTCACTTTTATTTTAGCAGGAACTTTTGCGTTTACAAGCTGTAAATCTCAGTCAAATTCAGCTTCGGCTAAAAAAGAATTAACATCACCAAACTTGAAATGGTCAGAAAAAATGGCGTTGACATTAATGAAACGTCATCCGAAAGCTTTTCAAATTGATGATAGAACTACAGCAAAATGGGATTATGTTCACGGTTTAGTAGCGAGTTCTATTGAGGAACTTTATAAAAAAACAGGCGACGAAAGATATTACGAATATGTAAAAGGATACGCCGATGCTTTAATTGACGAAAAGGGTAATATTGCTACTTATGATATGGATAAATACAATATCGATATGGTGGTAGCAGCTAATATTTTGTTTGATATCTACGATAGAACGAAAGAAACAAAATATTTAACGGCTATGCAAACCATCAGAAAACAATTAGATGAGCATCCTCGAACAGCTAGTGGCGGATTTTGGCACAAACAAATTTATCCAAACCAAATGTGGTTAGATGGATTGTATATGGGACAACCTTTCTATACACAATACACAACCACTTTTGAAAATGGAAAAAAACTGGATGATGTTGCAAAACAATTTGAATTACTTGAAAAAAACGATAAAGATCCTAAGACAGGATTGTTGTACCATGCTTGGGACGAAAGCAGAAAAATGCCTTGGGCTGATAAAGTAACTGGAAAATCACCTAATTTCTGGTCACGTGCTTTAGGTTGGTATGCAATGGCATTAGTTGATGTTCTAGATAATTTTCCAAAAGAACACCCAAAACAAAAAGAGTTAGTAGGTTACTTGAACGAATTGGCGGTTGCTTTAGAAAAAGTACAAGATAAAAAATCAGGATTGTGGTATCAGGTGACTGATATGGGTAATAGAGAAGGAAACTATCTTGAAGCTTCAGGTTCTTCAATGTTTGCTTATGCTTTAGCAAAAGGAGTAAACAAAGGCTATTTGCCAGCTAAATTTAAAAAAGTAGCTAATCATGCTTTTGATGGTTTAACTACTCAATTAATCAAGACTGATGCTGATGGTGGAATTACATTGACTCAATGTTGTCAAGTAGCAGGTTTAGGCGGAAATCCATATAGAGATGGTTCTTATGAATATTATGTAAATGAGAAAAAGAAAGATAATGATCCTAAAGCAACAGGGCCATTTATTTTAGCAGCTATCGAATTAAACAGATAATTTCAAACCATAAAGATTTAAAGTTCATCATTAAGAAATTAAGAAAATTTAGACTTAATGTCTCTTAATTTCTTAATGGTTTTTTTAAATCTAAAATGAGATTTCTCAAGCCAATTTATGCTTATGTGGGCTTGTATTTAAAGTTAAATTTGTAAATTAAACGAATTCAGGTCAAAACTTTTATGACTTATATGGTTTAAAAAATCAAATTATTAAATATATAATTTTTTTCTATGAAGTTTATAAATAATGCAGTTGCAATAGGATTAGTTATGCTTTCGAGCCAACTAACTGTTGCACAAAAAACAAATGAATATTCTAAAGTTTGGGTTGCTGATAATGGCGATGGAACTTATAAAAATCCCATTTTGCATGCTGATTATTCTGATCCGGATGCGATTAGAGTGGGGGACGATTATTACATGACTGCTTCTTCTTTTAATTGTGTTCCTGGTTTGCCTATTTTACATTCTAAGGATATGGTCAATTGGGAATTGGTAAATTATGCACTTCAAAAACAACCTCCTTTTGATGTTTTTGATATCCCGCAACACGGAAATGGAGTTTGGGCACCCTGTATTCGTTATCACAATAAGGAGTTTTATATTTATTATCCAGATCCGGATTACGGAATTTATATGGTAAAAACTAAGGATCCAAAAGAACCTTGGTCTGAGCCAATATTAGTAAAAGCAGGAGTAGGACTTATTGATCCGGCACCTTTATGGGATGATGATGGAAAGGCTTATCTTGGATTTGCCTTTGCAGGAAGTCGTGCTGGCGCAAAAAGTTTATTGGCAGTTTGTACTATGAATCCTGAAGGAACAGTAGCTAATGACGATGCGGTTATGGTTCTTGACGGACATCTTGATGAAGCAACTGTGGAAGGGCCAAAGTTTTACAAACGCAATGGTTACTACTATATTTTTGCTCCGGCAGGTGGTGTTCCTACGGGCTGGCAAACGGTTTTACGTTCTAAAAATGTTTTTGGCCCTTATGAAAAACGAAAAGTTATAGATCAGGGAAATACGCCTATTAACGGACCTCATCAGGGAGCTTGGGTACAAACTCAAACGGGTGAAGATTGGTTTTTTCATTTTCAGGATAAAGGGGCTTATGGACGCATTGTGCATTTGCAACCGATGAAATGGATTAACGATTGGCCTGTTATTGGAATTGATAATGACAAAGACGGAAAAGGAGAACCTGTTTTGACTTATAAAAAACCGAATGTTGGAAAAACTTATCCAATAATGACGCCTCCAGATTCTGATGAGTTTAATTCGCCTAAATTAGGGTTGCAATGGCAATGGCATGCTAATTATCAAGTGTATTGGGGAATGCCAACATCAATGGGACATTACACGATGTTCTGTCGTCCAATGCCTGAAAAAGCAATCAATTTATTTGATGTTCCCAATATTTTAGCACAGAAATTTCCAGCTAACGAATTTACGGCTACAGCCAAAATGACTTTTAATGCACGTTTTGACGGAGAAAGCGTTGGTTTAGTTGTCCTTGGTTTGGATTACAGTATGCTAAAAGTAAAACAAGAAAAAGGAGAATTATTTATCTCTCAGGTAAATTGTAAAAATGCCGATAAAAAAGGCGTTGAAACGGAAAGCAAAGCAGTAAAAATAGGAAGTAATTCTTTTTATCTACAAGTGAAAGTAAAAGATGGCGGAATAGGCAGTTTCTTATATAGTTTAGATGGTGAAAAATTCCAACCATTAGGTGAAGATTTCAAATCTCGCGAAGGGAAATGGATTGGAGCTAAACTTGGAATTACTGCACTTAGGGAAGGGAAAATTAACGATGCTGGAAGTGTAAATATCGATTGGTTTCGATTTAATAAATAAGAAATAATGAATACATATTGCAAAGTTATAGTACTACTTCTTTTTTCATTTACTACAGGATTTAGAGTTCATGCGCAAGTTCTTGATAAATCATGGAATAGTATTACCGAAATGGATAGTGATGACCAGTGGTTTACGTCCGCTGAAGCAAAAGCTTTTGCTGAAAATGTGTTGTTGTACCAACGAAATATTGGAGGATGGCCAAAAAATATTCAAATCCAAAAAACGCTTTCTGATGCTCAAAAGAAAGAATTATTAGTTCTTAAAAATTCGACAGAAGGTTGTACTACGGATAATAATGCGACTTCTCAGGAAATGCTTTTTCTTTCTAAAATTTATAAGCATCAACCTGATGAGAAGTATAAAAAAGCTTTTCTTTCAGGATTGGATTATTTATTGAAAGCGCAATACGATAATGGTGGATGGCCGCAATTTTATCCTTTAAAAAAAGGGTATTACACACACATTACGTATAATGATGATTCGATGGTACGAATTCTGGACATTCTAAAAGAAATTAAAGATAAAACAGGATTTTATTCAATACAGCCATCGGAAGAAATTGTTGAAAAATGCAAAATTGCTTTTGATAAAGGAATTGATTGTATCCTTAAAACCCAATACAAACAAAACGGTGTGTTGACAGCCTGGTGTGCACAACACGATGAAAACACTTTTTTGCCAGTCAAAGCGCGTGCGTATGAGTTGCCCTCATTAAGCGGTAAAGAATCTGCTCAAATTGTTTTACTATTAATGTCGATTGAGAATCCTTCGAAAGAAGTAATTACTGCGGTTGATGCTGCGGTTACTTGGTTCGAAAAAGTAAAAATTACAGGATTAAGGGAGGATCGAATTATTAAAAACGGCAAAATAGTCGAAAAAAAAATGATTCCGGATGCTAATGCGCTTCCAATTTGGGCTCGTTTTATGGAATTGGATGATAATAAACCTTTCTTTTCAGACAGAGACGGAGTCAAAAAATATTCCTTAGCTGAAATTGGAGACGAAAGAAGAAATGGTTATGCCTGGTACACCAATGAACCCAAAGAAGTATTGAAGAAATACGATAAGTGGAAAAAAAAACTCTTAACTGAATCGAATTTCATCCCAAAAAAAGTAACTAAATCACCCAAAGATGAGTACAATATCGTAGTGGCGCTAGATGGGAGTGGAGATTATACGAGTATTCAGGATGCCATATACAATTCGCCAGCTTTTCCGTATAAACGTGTTTTTATTACAGTAAAAAATGGAACTTATCATGAAAAAGTCCGCATTCCGGAGTGGAATACTAAAATTTCATTGATTGGCGAAAGCAAAGAGAAAACCATTATCAGTTATGATGATTATTTTGGAAAAATCAATTTAGGTCGTAATAGCACTTTTTTGACACCAACAATTTCAGTAGAAGCCAATGATTTTAGAGCTTCAAATTTGACTATTCAAAATACGGCTGGTCCGGTGGGGCAAGCTGTCGCTTTGTCTGTAGTTGCCAATAGAGTGGTGGTTTCTAATTGTATAATTTCAGGAAATCAGGATACTTTATACACATCAGGCGAAGGATTTAAACAGTATTTTAAAGATTGTTTTATTGAAGGAACAGTCGATTTTATTTTTGGAAATGCAACAGCTGTATTTGATAATTGTACGATTCATGCTAAAAGCGATTCTTATTTGACTGCAGCTTCAACAACTGAAGGAGCAAAATATGGTTTTGTTTTTATGAATTGCAAATTGACTGCAGATGAAAAAGCAACTGAAGTGTATCTTGGGCGACCTTGGCGTATTCATGCAAAAACAGTTTTTCTGAATTGCGAAATGGGGAATCACATTCGAAAAGAAGGTTGGAACAATTGGTTAAAAGCAGATGCTGAGAAAACTTCTTTTTATGCCGAATACAATTGCTCAGGACCAGGATTTCAGCCCCAAAACAGAGTGGCATGGTCACATCAATTGAAAAAATCAGAAGCTAAAAAATATACTTTAGAAAATATTTTAGGAGATGCTAATTCGAAACCAAACTCGAATTGGTATTCAAATTTTAAATAAAAACATTTATGAGAATTAAATCATTCCTTTTTTTATTAATTGCTTGTAGTTGTTTTGCCCAAAAAACGACAGTATACACGATTGGCGATTCTACAATGGCAAATAAATCCAATCCAACTGAAAATCCAGAACACGGATGGGCACAGGTTTTACAACAATTTTTTGACAATAAAGTTGTAATTGATAATAGAGCGCAAAACGGTCGTAGCACCCGTAGTTTTATCAATGAAAAACGCTGGGATTCGGTTTTAGAAACACTCAAAAAAGGCGATTATGTTTTTATCCAATTTGGACATAACGACCAAAAAGAAAATAAACCAAGTGTGTACACGAATCCGCGTACGGCTTATCGCCAAAATTTAATCCGATTTGTGCAAGAAACCAGAGCTAAAGGCGCAACTCCGGTTTTGTTCTCTTCTATTGTTAGACGAAATTTTAATGCGGAAGGTACTTTGGTAGATACACACGGACTTTATCCATTGGAAACGCGATTAGTTGCTACAGATTTTAAAGTGCCATTTATTGATTTGCAATATTTAACGGAATTATTAGAAGAGTCTTATGGAGTGGAAGGTTCTAAAAAATTGCATTTGCATTTTAATGCAGGTGAAAGTACTTTTTACAAAACCGAAAAACATGACGATACCCATTTGTCATTATTAGGTGCAACTGAAATTGCTAAATTAGCTATAGCCGAATTGAAAAAAACGGATTTAGATTTGAAAAAACACATTAAATAATCATTATTATGAAAAACAATTCTTTTTATTTCGTCCTTTTGTTGTGTTTCAATGTTTTATGTTCCCAAACTAAAATTGTGGATAAAACGGTTGAAATAGAAAGAATTGTCAATCGCATACAGTTGCCTGTTTTTCCAAATTATAAGGTTACGGTGACTCAATTTGGAGCCAAAGGGGATTCGGTAACCAATTGTAAATCGGCTTTTGATAAGGCTATGAAAGCCTGTGGTAAAAAGAAAGGAGGAACTATTGTAGTTCCTAAAGGAGTTTATACTATTAATGGGCCGATCCATTTTGTTAGTAATGTGAATATGCATCTGGAAGCAGGAGCAAAAATACGTTTTGGTTCTAATCCTGAGGATTATCCATTGGTTTTAACCAGTTGGGAAGGAACCATGTTGTACAATTACAGTCCGTTGATTTATGCAAATAATGTCGAAAATGTGGCTATAACCGGAACAGGTGCCATTGATGGTGAAGCTAAAAACACTTGGATTAAATGGAAACCGCTTGAAGAAAAAGACAAGCTTTTAAGCCGGGAAATGAATCATAATAATGTTCCGTTAAAAGAACGTGTTTTTGGAAAAGGGCATTTTCTAAGACCGCAAATGATTCAGTTTTTAAATTCTAAAAACATTTTAATGGAAGGCGTTACTATTGAAGATGCTCCATTTTGGTGTGTGCATTTATTAAAATCGAAAAGTATTACCCTTCGCGGATTAAAATATGATGCTCATAATAACAATAATGACGGAATTGATCCAGAATATTCGAGCGATATTTTAATAGAAAATATTAAGTTTAATAATGCTGATGATAATGTGGCAATAAAAGCTGGACGTGACCATGAAGGCCGTGCCAATTCCAATAGTCCGTCGGAAAATATTGTGATTCGAAATTGCGAATTCAAAGGATTGCACGCTGTTGTTATAGGTAGTGAAATGTCTGCTGGTGTTCGAAATGTATTTGTTGATAATTGTAAAGCAAGCGGTTATTTGAAAAGAGGTATTTACATCAAAACCAATTCAGATCGTGGTGGTTATGTCAAGGATTTGTATTTTTCAAATATTGCTTTAGGTCAGGTAGAAGATTGTATTTATATGACCGCCAATTACCACGGAGAAGGTGGTGGATTATATCCTTCTAAAATTTCAGATATTTCAATTTCTAATGTAAGTTGTGAGTCGGCTTCCAATGCGGCTATTGTTATTGAAGGTTTTCCAGAAAAGAAAGTCGAAAATATAGTTTTAGATAAAATCACTGTAAAGTCAGCTAAAAACGGAATGACTTTGACGAATACTCAAAATATTAGTGTAAACGAAATTATTATTGGAGATAAAATTGGCGTGCCCAGCTCAGTGAAATAAGCCTAAGTTTCCTGAGAAATTAATTTCTAAACAAGTAAAAAAATATTGCAATTAAAGCACTGGTTTTTTCGAATTCTCTTAAAAAAGCATAAGCTCTTTTCATTTGTGTTTTTACCGTATTGATAGAAATATTATACATTTCTGCAATTTCTGCATAACTGTGTCCCTCTACTATGTGCGACATGAAAATTTCTCTTCTTGCTTGAGGAATTCTCTCAACTAAAGTAAGTATTTTAGGTTGTGTAGTTTCATCTGTTTTTTCAAAAACAGCTTGTTCTTCCAGTTTTGGCAGCACTTTTTTGTTGTTCTCTAAACTGATTGTTTTGTTTTTCTCTAAATGTTGAAGACTTAAATTCTTTACTGCTCTAGCAGCATAGGCTTTAAACGAAATTGTAAAATTTATCGCCTCTTCTTTTTCCCATAAGTAAATAAAAAAATCCTGAACAACATCTTTTGCCGCATCTTTATCCTTAGTTATGTTAAAAGAAACTAAAGATAAAAAGGCAAAATGGTCTTTATATAAACCTTCAAATATTTTTAAATCTTTGTGGTTTGACATTTTTAAATAGGATTATTACGTTTGTAATGGATTACACTACGTCAAATATAAAATAAAAAGATAATTTTTTTTCATTATATGTAAAAATAATTAAAAAATAATTAAAAATACTGTCACCCTAAAAGTTTTTTTTAATAACAAATATTTAACATATAGCAAATAGACAGACTTTGATTTACACCATGTCAAACTATAATTTGTCTTTTCTAAAGCGCGGAATCTTAAAAACGGATTAATTTATTAACCATTTAATTTACGAAATGAGACTTATTTAAATGAAATATTTTCTAAAAAAAATCGAGAAATAGTACCAGTATTTCTCGATTTAGTAATGTGTTTCAAACAACTTATCGAAATTGAATTATTTAAAACCAACCAAAATTATGAAAAAATTTTTACTTTACTTGGCCATCTTATTGGCCACATTACAGATGTACTCGCAAACAGTAGCTATTACCGAATCTGCGGGCTGGTTAGAGTCTGCTTATGTAAAATGGCAACCAGTCTCAGGTGCACAGAGTTATAATGTGTACTATAGTGGTAATGGCATTACGAATCAAAAAATAGATACACAGCTAATTCGTAGTTATGGTACTTATTTTCGCGCCGATGTTATTGGACTTGCTGCTGGAACCTACACAGTTGCCGTCAAAGCTGTTATTGATGGAGTTGAAACTGCTGCAACTACCACACAAAGCTTAACCGTTATAGCACATGATCGAAATGGATTTGCATTTCAAGGCGGACGTATACCAGGTGCATATAAAATGGATGGTACTCCAAAATCTAATGCTGTCATAGTCTATGTGACTCAAAATACAAAAAACACAGTATCGTTGACAGTAACTGGTGCTAATTCGAATCCATGCATAGGGATACAGAATATTTTATACGGATTTAAGAAAGGCCTTGATACACGTCCTTTGATTGTTCGATTGATAGGTAATATTACGGATATGGATGTCATGGAGGGTGGTGATATTGTAATTGAAAATAAAAATAACGCTGCTAGTTCTATAACCTTTGAAGGTGTAGGGAACGATGCAGTTTGTAATGGTTGGGGAGTACGATTGAAATCGGCATCCAACATAGAAGTAAGAAATCTAGCCACAATGAATGTAAATAGTACAGCTGGTGATGATTTTGGATTACAACAAGATAATGACCATGTTTGGGTACATAACAACGAAATGTTCTATGGTAATGCAGGAAGTGATGCCGATCAAATAAAAGGTGATGGTGCATTAGATAATAAGGGTTCAACTTATTGTACATTCTCGTACAATCATTTTTGGGATAGCGGAAAATGTAGTCTTTTAGGTTTGAGTGAAAATACTACTCAAGGATTGTACGTTACTTATCATCACAACTGGTTTGATCATTCAGATTCTCGTCATCCGCGTGTACGTTTTTATTCAGCTCACATTTATAATAATTATTATGATGGGGTTTCAAAATATGGAGCAGGCTCTACTATGGGGTCTTCATTATTTATAGAAAATAATTATTTTAGAAATTCTAAACGTCCTATGATGATTTCTATGCAAGGAACAGATGTTTGGAGCAGTGCTAAGCAAGCCAATGACCCAGGAAACGTTGGGACTTTTTCAGGCGAAGACGGAGGAATAATTAAAGCTTTTAATAATACTTTTGATGCGGATATTGCTACAAATAGTATGCGATTTGTGGCTTACGCAGATCCTAATCCTTTATATAATATTGCAGGGAAAATTAGTTCTACTATAGATTTTGATGCTTATTTAGCAACTACCAGAGGTGAGAATGTGCCTAATGCTGTAAAATCATTTGCTGGTGCTAATATGTACAACAATTTTGATACCGATCCAGCATTGTATGTCAATACCTTAATTCCGGATTCACCAGAGGTGGCTAAAGCAAAAATTATGCAATACGCAGGTCGTGTAGGAGGGGGTGATTTTCAATGGACTTTTAATAATAATGTTGATGATACTTCCTATGCAGTAATTGCTCCATTAAAAGCGGCTATTACTAATTATACAACTACATTGGTTGCTGTACAAGGTGAAAGTGCTGCGGCAATTTCTAGCCAAACGCTAACGTCCACAACAAATAATAATCAAAGTGTGGTCAGTGGTACTGCAATTGGAACAATAGTATTCACTTGGGGAGGCGATGCAACCGATGCTACTGTAACTGGATTACCAGTATCAGGAATCACATTTGTAAAAGATGCTACTGCTAAAACCATTACTATTTCAGGTACTCCTACTGCAAATGTGACTTATTCTATTGCTACTGTAGGAACTGTTGGAATTCCAGCTACTGGCTCAGGAACAATCACAGTAGTAACTCCTGGTGCTCCAACGGGCAGTGAGATACATAATTTTACAGTTTCGGGAAAAACTAGTACTTTCTATGCGATAACAGGAAATATGAATTCTACTGCGGGTACTCAAACTTATGATGGTTTGTCACTTACGGCACGTATAAAAATTGAATCTGCTACTGTAATTAATTATACCACAACCGCTGTATCAACATTAACCTTGGTTTTCGATAATGCATTTACTGGAAAAGTTAAACTCAATGGTGTCTCTTATACGGCGACTGCAGGTATTGTTGTTATTCCTTCGCTTCCTGCTGCGGCTTATTCAATAACTAAAGGAGATACCGCTAATTTATTCTATATAAAAACGGTGTATGATACACCAGAATTAATAATTCCAATAATTTCTAATTTTACTGTTGCTAATAAAGTTGTAGGTGATCAGTCATTTACTTTAACTGCTCCTACAACAAATAGTGATGGAATATTTAGCTATAGTAGTAGTGATACAAATGTTGCTACAATAAGCGGAAGTACGGTAACTATTGTGGGAGCAGGAACAACAACCATTACAGCAAATCAAGCGGTTACTTCAACGTATGATGCGGGAAGTATTTCGGCAACATTGACGGTTTCAGCAGCGGTGGTAAATGAAAAACCAGATGTTTGGGATTTTGGAGCACAACAATTGGATGCTACTCTGTATAATAATAAGCTAGACGAAACTACTATAAATGGATGGTATTCTAGTACAATTATTCCAGGAACTACTGCTACTACAATGCCTGTTAGTTTTACAGTAGGTGGTTTAACATGGGTTGGAAATACTAGTGATAGGTTAAGAACTGTAAATACAAATCTGACTCGTTTTGATGTAAATGTTGCTGGTGTAACAGATTATAATGGAAGAGTGTATTGCAATGGAACACCTGCTCTTTCTTCGGGAGTTCCTACCAATAGATTTATGCGAATAGCATTAGATAAGGATGATGAAGTTACTATTATTGCGAGAGCAGATGCTGCAGGTGGAATCTTGAAATTTGTAAATGAAAATGATCCATCATTACAAAGTGATGAAGTAAGTGTAACAGCTGTTGATGCAACAACAACTCAAGCAGTGTTTGTTGCTAAAAATACTAGTAGTTTTAAAATATATTCAGCAAATGGTAAGTTGAGTTTCTATAGAATTTCTAGAAAGCCGGCAACGGCAACTGTGCCTTTGACGGTTCCAACCATTTCTAATTTTGTAGTAGCTGATAAGAAAGTAGGAGATGGGCCTTTTGCTTTGGTTGCTCCAGCAACTAATAGTGACGGAGTAATTAGCTATAGCAGTAGTGATACAAATGTTGCTACAATAAGCGGAAATACGGTAACTATTGTAGGGGCAGGGACAACAACAATTACAGCAAATCAAGCGGCTACATCAACTTATGCTGCGGGAAATATTTCGGCAACATTGACGGTTGCGGTTACTAATCCTGTACCTACCATTTCTAATTTTACTGTTGCTAATAAAGTTGTAGGTGATCAGTCATTTACTTTAACTGCTCCAACAACAAATAGTGATGGAGTATTTAGCTATACCAGCAGTGATACTAGTGTTGCTACAATAAGTGGAATTACGGTAACTGTTGTAGGAGAAGGAACAACAACCATTACAGCAAATCAAGCGGCTACATCTAGCTATGCTGCGGGAAGTGTTTCGGCAACTTTGACAGTTTCAGCAGCGGTGGTGCTAAATGAAAAACCAGATGTTTGGGATTTTGGAGCACAACAATTGGACGCTACTCTGTATAATAATAAATTAGATGCTGCAGCAATAAATGCTTGGTATCCTTCGGCTTATGTAGTGGGTACCGCTAGTACAAGTTATGTAATGCCTGCTTTGTTTACAGCTGGCGATTTATCTTGGGTTGGAGGTTCAAACGACCGTCTTAGAACTAATAACACGGCACTTACTCGATACGATAGTAACGTAGGGCCAGGAGCAACGGTTGGTTATACTGGAAGGATTTATATAAATGGCTCTGCTCAGGCTGGACGTTATTTGAGTTTTAATCTTAACGAGAATGATGAGTTAACAGTGATTGCTAATTCGGATGCTGCAGGAATGTTGAACTTTGTATATCTTGCTGACCCATTGGTACAGTCGGACTTAGCTGCAACAACCACAACTACTACCGAGTATAAATTTGTGGCTAAGAAAACAGGGGTTTATAAGATTTATGACCAAGTAAATAAGCCGAGTTATTATCGTATCATTAGAAAACCAGCTGCTCTTGTTGCTGTTTCTGGTGCTATTGATGTGGCTAATGCTGTCGATATTCCTTCAGGATATACTGTTGATTTTACAAATGAGGCAGGGAAAACTTGGAGTGCTGTGGTTGCTAATGGAAAATATAACGTAATGTTGCCAGCAAATTATACTTATACATTAAGTGTAGGAAGTGCTAATGGATATTTAATCACTAGTGGAGATATCTATACAGTGGCTTTAGAGGCAAATGTTCACGATATTGCTATTACTAAAATAACTTTGTACACCGTAACAGGAAACGTAACAGGTTTAGGGGTAGCTATGTCTAATTTAAGTTTGAAATACACTTCGAATCCAGCATCAAATAGTACTTATGTACCAGCAGCTGTTGTTAATACTACTACAGGGCAATACTCAGTGAAATTAGAGTCTGGAGTTCAATATACTGTTTCAGGAATTGCGGTTAATGAATACGAGATTTTAGTTAATACCATAACTGTTTCTGCAAATACTACTGCCAATGTTGTATTTACTTTGAAACCTCAATATAAAGTTACTATCACATCACCTTCATTAAATGAAGTTCAGTTAGCTAAATTAGGTTTGAAATTTACTAATCTAAACGAAACGGGAGTGAGTTATACGTTTACGGATATTAATAACATCAATTTACGTAACGGAGTTTATTCGATAGCAGCTTCGGGATTAGATGAGTATCCAGTTGAGTTGGCTTCAACTTCTAATTTGAGTGTTTCTAATGCAGCTATTTCGAAAGTGTTGACATTTAAACCAGTAACTAATTGGTCTTTTGATGATAAAGTTATTTCTAATGGGACAACTAGTTACAAAGGAATGCTTTTTACAGGTGCTGTAGCTAACGAAATCGCTAAAGGTCATCTAAATGTAGGAGCCGGTTCTACTATAAGTGTTCCAGTGTTACCAAATCAAAAAGTGACGGTTACTTATTATTATGCGGCTAATTTTTCTATACAAGGAGGCGCGGCAGTTACAACTAATAGTAATAGTACAGGGCTTTTTGAGAAGGTTGACTATGTTTATACAGGAACTACTCCGGGGAATGTTTTAATTACAGTGAATGGAACTACCTATTTTACGGATATTAATGTCGATCTAATTGTGCCTTACACTGCTGTAATTACTGTAGGAACCGACAAAGATTATCAAACTATTAACGAGGCATTAAAAGCTATTACTAAAATGGTTCGTTCTACTAATCAAAGAGTAACGGTGGTTATAGACCCAGGAAATTATGAAGAAATGATTGTGGTAAATAGTGCTAATGTTACTTTTAAAAATGCTGCATCTAAGCCAAGTATTGCTCTTAAAAATAAAGGAGTAGATATTGATGCTAATGCAGTTCGTATTACTTCTTATTATGGTTATGGATATAGTTATTATAGTCAAGGAAATGATAATAAATGGAATGCTGAAGTTTTAGCAATCAATAAAGCAAATAATAGTTATAAATATGAAAATGTTAGTGGTACTACAAATGGATCTTATTGGAACGCAACAGCAGTAATTGCTGCTAACGGTTTTGAGGCTAATGATATCATTTTTGAGAACTCTTTTAATCAATACGTTTCCAAAAAAGAATCTCAGGATAAAGTGGTGATGTGGACTGTTGGAAACAAAGGACAAAGACCTACTGATTTTGGTAATACGGCTGTTCAAAACAGGAGTTTTGTTGAAAGAGCTGCTGCTATTGGTATTCCAAATGGTGTTGATAAGACCGTTTTGAAAAACTGTAGAGTTGTGGGACGTCAAGATTCTTTCTTCGGAGGGGTTGGTTCCAGAGTAGTTGTTTACAAAGGAGCTGTAATGGGTGCTGTTGATTATATCTTTGGAGGAATGATTGGAGTATTTTATAAAACAGATTTTGTAATGAATGTGAGTGATGTAGCTGGAGACGCTTCTTACTTAACAGCTCCTCAACAAAGTGCAGGTAGAGGTTATTTGTTGTATGAATGTAAAGTTACTTCGGCAGAGCCTGGTGTAGAAACAGCTTCTACTTATAGAGCAAAACCAGGTTATTTTGGACGTCCATGGTCGGCAAATACAAGTGAGGTTGTTTTGTATAAAACTAAAATAGAAACATCTAATTTTCCAGGTTCGGAAGGTTTGTCATTAATTGCTCCAGCTGGATGGACAAACTCATTAGGAAATACTTCGGATAATATTTATGAATTTGGAACAATAGAGATTTCAGGTGTAGATAATTCATCAAATCGCCTAAGTTGGTCTAAGATGATTTCAACTCCTGTATTAACAGATGGGTCAGCTATTACAACTTTTAATTTTACCAAAGGAAATGATGGATGGGATCCAATTCCAGATTTAGAAACAATAGTTAGCTTGCCAGCAGACAATTTCTCTGTTTTAGTAAATAGTGCTACTTGTAATGGTATAAATAATGGTGCGATTACGGTTTCTTCTAAAGAAAAAACTTTGATTTATAATGTTAAAATCAATAACAATAATCATGTTTTAAATTCTGAAAACGAATACACTAAAACATTAAGTAATCTTGCAGCAGGAGTTTATGAAATTTGCTTTTCTACAGCAAGTATTCCAAACTATGTACAATGTTATGAAGTAAAAATTGAAGAACCTGAAAAAATAGTAATTAGTTCTTTTGTTTCTAAAAATTCAAATACAGTAAAGCTTACTATGCGTGGTGCTAGCCAGTATACAGTAACTTTGAATGGGGTAGATGAAACGGTTACAGGGAATGATTATACTGCTGTTTTAAAAATGGGGACGAATACGATTTCTGTAAGTACTGATTTAGAATGTCAAGGAGTTTTCAATGAAACGATATTTTTGTCAGAAGGGATTCAGTATTTTCCAAACCCAACATCTGGGGTTGTTCAAGTGTATTTAGCCGGAGAGGATAACGAAGTTAAGGTTAGAGTTTTTGACTTTACAGGAAATAAAATATCAGAATCAACAAAATCAGTTGCTGAAAATAGAAACTTTCAATTAGAATTGTCTTCTTTTAGGGATGGTATCTATCTAATTCAATTAGAAGGAAAAACAATTAGTAAAACATTTAAAATTGTAAAAAGATGAGAAAATCATTAATATATTTTATTCTTTCATTGGTAGTTCTAAACACTGCTTGTACTAAAGAGGATAATGAAAATAGGACTCCTGAATTAGGGGAATTGTACTTAGCTAGTCCCTTAGATAATTCTACTTGTGAAGGTACCTCAATATCAAGTACTAAATGTGAGGTGACTTTGACTTGGGAACCTACAACTGATACTGATAGTTATACTTTAACAGTAACTAATCTAGAAACGAACAAAGTAGTTTTGATTAAGAATAGTATTGACACTACTTCTTATAAGTTAACTTTAGATAAAAATGTTCCGTTTTCTTGGACAGTATCATCATTTGATAGTTCGTCAAGAAAAATTAATACCAGTTTGGTCTGGAAGTTTTATGCATCTGCTGGAGAAAGTGTTACAAATTATGCTCCGTTTCCAGCAGAATTAATTGCGCCAATTCAAGATAAAATTGTAACGGCTGTAGATGGTAAAATTACTTTAAAATGGATGGGATCTGATACGGATAGTAACGAGTTGAAATACACCGTTTATCTAGATAAAGTTGATGGTAAACAAATTCCAGTAGCTAATTTGACTAACATTGTAGAAAGGCAGGCTAGTATTGCGGTAACTAGTGGGGTGTATTATTGGAGAGTAAAAACTTTTGATGGTAATAGTAGTTCCTTTTCTCAGGTGGTGAGTTTTACAGTGAATTAAGTTTTTGAAATAGTTTTTTTTGTAGATTACATAGCCTGATACCTTTTCAGGCTATGTTTTTTTATATAATATACAAAGTTTCTTGATAGAATGTAACGGATTGTTTTTAAGGTAATTTGTAATTAAAAGGTGTAATTTTTATTTTATATGTAAAATAAAATAATTTTTTTTTAAAATACTGTCACCCTAAACTGATTTTTCTTTAACTTTAAGTTAACATACAAATATTTATATGAAATCAAATCCAAATTTGGTTAATATCCTAAAGGAAATAGTAAGTGATGGAAGCGTTAATTCTTCCAAAATAAAATTATTAACTCTAGAAGAACAAGAGTTAATAAAAGAACTTCAGAATAATGGCTTACTTGAAGAGGCATTGTTATATGTCGAATCAATGGATGCTGAAAAAAACTGGGAAGAATTAAAAGAAAAAATAACTGTAAACAAAAAGACTGTTGTAATAAATTGGAAAAATATTTTTCAATATGCTGCAATTTTTGTGGGTTTATTAAGTATGGTTTACGTTTTTCAATATAAAACCGATACACCCTCTAAAATGGTAATTCCTGATGACGCGATTCAATTGGTTTTAGAAAATGGAGACATACAGGTTTTAAGTCCTAATGGCGAAAAACAAATCATAAAAAAAGACGGAGGAGTGGTTGCTTCTCAAAAAGAAAATAAAATTAGTTACAGCTCAACTAATTCGATGAATAAATTAGTTTACAACGAAATCAAAATTCCTTATGGAAAAACATTTGCAATCACGTTATCTGACGGTACAGAAGTGAATATGAATGCAGGTTCGTCTTTAAAATATCCTGTTCAATTTATAAAAGGACACAATAGAGAAGTTGTTTTAGAAGGAGAAGCTTTTTTTAATGTTACTAAAGACAAAACACATCCTTTTATAGTTAAAACAAGAGGAGTGAACGTAAAAGTATTAGGAACAAAGTTTAACGTGAGCTCGTACAAAGAAGAGGCCGACATTAATACAGTATTGGTGGAAGGATCAGTTAGTTTGTCGAATGTTGGAGTGCCAAATAACAACACTATGCTTGTTCCAGGTGAAAAAGGAACTTGGAATAATCAAAAAGCAGCAATAGCGGTTAAAAAAGTAGATACCCGAATCTATACCGAATGGATGACAGGGGAGCTGGTTTTTAGAAAAGCAGCTTTTAAGGATATTATCATCAGACTAGAACGCTCTTATAATGTTTCAATTGAGAATACTAAAAAAGAGCTTTTGGATAAAAAGTTCAATGCCAGTTTTAATAAAAATATAGAAAGCATTGAAGAAGTATTAACAGCAATGAGTAAAATTCAAGATTTCACTTTCAAGAAAGAAGGGAAACTTATAAAAATAAACTAACTAATTTACTAACTAACTAAAAAACAATTTATGAAATGAGAGTGTAATTTTTTTTTAAGAAAGAAATACAAGAAAAAAATCGGAAAATAGGATCAGTATTTCCCGATTTAGTAATGTGATTCAAACGACGTATAGAAATTAAATCATTTAAAACCAAACCAAAATTATGAAAAAAATAATTAAAGGGAAATGGCTTAGTCCGTATTTGCCTAAAATTAGTCTAAAGATGAAACTAACCACGCTATTATTGATATTGTCTTTGGTAAGAATCCAAGCCAGTACTTATTCACAAAATACAAAGTTGACATTAAATGTGAACAATACTTCTGTAGAGCAACTATTCAATAAAATTGAATCGGTTTCAGAGTATCGATTTTTATTTGAGAGCAGCTTGATTGATTTAGACAGAAAAGTTTCTGTGAATGTTGAGAAAAAGAAAATTGCTGAAATTCTAGAAAAAGTTTTCAAAGGGACTGATATAGTGTATACTATAAATGATCGTCAGATATTATTAGTAAAAAATAAAAGTCAAGTAGCTCCAATAGGGATCAATATGGTTGTGAAAACCACAGTCGATCAAGAGAATCAAATTACTGGAACAGTAAAAGATGCACAAGGAATGCCAATTCCAGGAGTAAATATTATTGAAAAGGGAACTAAAAATGGTATCCAAACCGATTTTGATGGAAAATTCTCGATGCGTGTAAGTGGGCCAAATAGCGAATTGGTCTTTTCATTTATAGGGTATGAAACTTTGTCAAAAGTAGTTGGGCAAAATAAAACCTTAAATATTGTTTTAAAGGATGAAAGTTCAACATTAAACGAAGTCGTGGTTATAGGTTATGGAACAGCTAAAAAAGGCGATTTGACAGGTTCTGTCGCTTCGGTTGCAGGTGATGATTTGAAAAAAACTAATATGATTAACGTAGCCGAAACTTTAACTGGACGTATAGCTGGGGTTCAGGTTACTTCTTCTGAAGGTTCACCGGATGCCGCAATAAATATCCGAATTAGAGGTGGAGGTTCCTTAACGCAAGATGCTTCTCCATTGATTATTGTAGATGGCTTTCCTATCGCTAATCTAAATGATATTGCTCCATCAGATATCGAAAGTATTACTGTTTTAAAAGATGCTTCTTCTACCGCAATTTATGGTTCCAGAGGAGCTAATGGGGTTATTCTTGTAACCACTAAAAAAGGGAAAGATGGTAAGATTTCTGTAACGTATAATTCTTTTTATGGTTTGAAAAAGGTTGCTAATACTTTTGATGTTTTAAACCCTGAGGAATATGCGAGATCACAATATGAGTATGTGTATCGCTTTGAAGATGATGATACTTCTTATCAACAATATTTTGGACAATGGGCTGATCGTGACCTTTACACAGGTATGAAAGGAAATGATTGGCAAAAACAAGTTTACGGCCGTTTAGGAGAAACAAGAAGCCGTGATTTAGGTATTCGTGGTGGGACTGATAAAATGAATTTTAATTTTAATTATGCCCATATTGATGAAAAAACCATTATGATTGGATCGGATTATAAAAGAAACAATTTATCTATGGCCTTAAAAAGCAAAGCTACTGAGAAAATCGATTTGTCTTTCACAGTACGTTATTCTGATACTGAAATTAAAGGCGGGGGAACAAATGAGCAAAATGCGAAATCCGTTTCTGCTGATGCCCGTTTGCGTAATAGTGTAGCTTATGCTCCAATTCCTTTAGATGGTTTGACTTCAGATAATACAGACGAGGCAGATGCCAGTTTTCTAGTACATCCGTTTGTTGCAGCTGCTGATAATGATCGTCTACAGTTAAGAAAAAACTTTAATGTTTTAGGAGGTATATCTTATAAAATATTACCAGGATTACAGTTAGGTTCTGATTTAGGTTTAGATAATTTTTATAATCAAGATTACCGTTTTTATGGACGTTCTACTTTTTATGTTAGAAATTCGGTAGCAGCAGAAAATCAAGGACAACCAGCCTTAGCTTTATCTGATAGAAAGAATGTTACATTTAGAATTGCTAACACAGCTAATTATGATTTCAAAAAGCTGTTAGGAGAAAATCATAGCTTAAAATTACTTGCAGGTCAAGAATTAATTAGAACTAATAGTACCGAATTATCTAGTGAAATACACGCCTTTCCATTGTTTTTTAATTTTGAAAGTGCAAAAAATCTTTCTTCTCAAGGACAGGCTCAGTTTACACAAACTACTTATGCACCAGAAGATAAATTATTGTCGTTTTTTGGTCGTTTAAATTACGATTATAAAAACCGTTATTTATTTACAGCAACATACCGTGCTGATGGCTCTAGTAAGTTTTTAGGAAATAATCGTTGGGGCTATTTCCCATCGGCTGCTTTGGCTTGGAAACTTTCAGAAGAAGAATTCTTAAAAAATGCTTCTTGGTTAAAATTGTTGAAATTAAGAGCCAGTTATGGTCAGGCTGGAAATAACAATATACCTGTTGGACAAACCAGTTTATTGTTTAATCCTAATAATACAACATGGATTGAGGGGGTTTCCAGTTTTTGGGCTCCATCAAAGATAATGCCTAATCCGGACTTAAAATGGGAAACAACTGTTACTCAAAACTTCGGTTTGGATTATGAGTTGTTTAATGGTAAAGTTAGTGGTAGTCTAGAAGCGTATAAAAATGTTACCAAAGATTTATTAATCAACTTCAATGTCCCAGGTAGTGGTTATGATACCCAGTATAGAAATATGGGAGAGACGCAAAATACGGGTATTGAGGCTTCATTAAATCTTAATATTATTAACAAACCTAATTATGGTTTGAGTCTTTCTATGAACATTGGGATGAATAAAAACCGCATTAATTCATTAGGAGTTATGAATGATTTCTTTTGGACAACAAACTGGGCATCTACAGCATTTGCAGATGATTTTGCAGTAAGAGTTGGACAACCTTTAGGAATAATGAATGGTTATAAAAGTGATGGACGTTACGAAGTTTCTGATTTTGATTACAATGGATCAAGCTATACTTTAAAAACAGGTGTAGGTGCTCCTCCTAATACAACACTTATGGGTACACTAGCTCCAGGTGTAATGAAATTGAAGGATATTAATGGTGATGGAGTTGTTGATTCAAAAGACCAAACTATTATAGGAAATGCTAACCCTAAACATACAGGAGGTTTTGTTTTAAATGCTAATGCCTATGGCTTTGATTTAACTGCAGCTTTCAACTATAGCTTTGGTAACGATGTTTACAACGCTAATAAAATCGAATATAGTACAGCAACAGAAAACACACAGTATAGAAATTTAAGTACTATAATGGCTTCTGATAACAGATGGACTAATTTGAATGCAGCAGGAGAATTTGTTACTGATCCAGCTGAATTAGAGGCTTTGAATGCTAACACAACTTTGTGGTCTCCATTTATGAGAAATTATGTGTTCAGTGATTGGGCTGTAGAAGATGGTTCTTTCTTGCGTTTAAATACGCTTTCATTAGGATATACATTACCGGCAGATGCGCTTTCTAAATATGGTATTGCTAAATTAAGATTTTATGCTACAGCCAATAATGTATTTGTTATTACAAAATATTCAGGTTTAGATCCAGAGTCTTCAACAATTAGAAGAACACCTCTTACACCAGGAGTGGATTTTGCAGCATTCCCTAGAAGTAGACAAATCTCTTTAGGTTTAAATCTTAATTTTTAATTATAAAAAAAAATGAAAAAAGTACTTTTATATATATCAATAATTACAGTTGGGTTTTTAAGCTCGTGTAATTCAGAGGATTTTTTAGATGCTCCAGCAAAATCAACTTTAGATGAGTCGATTATCTTTTCTAATGCCGGTTTGGCTAAAGGAGCGGTAGATGGAATTAAAGTCCCATTTGGAGAAACTAATTCCTATCGATCACGTTTTCTGCCATGGTATGGTTTGAATACAGATGTTGAATGGTTTAATAGTTCTCAGTCAGCAGGAGCAAACACGGAATTGGTTAATTACAATACAAAATGGGATAATACCAATATGAATACTACTAACAATGCTTGGGCAATGATGTATTCAGGTATTGAACGAGCAAATATATGTATTCGTGGTATCCGTACCTATGGTAGTCCACAGCCGGGTAACGAACTGGGTTATCTGTTAGGAGAATCTTTAGCGTTGAGAGCTGTTTATTATGCTGATTTATTGAAAGCCTGGGGGGATATTCCAGCGCGTTTTGAACCGATAACTACGGAAACGATATATATACCTAAATCAAGCCGTGATGTGATTTACAAGCAACTGATTCAGGATTTAGGTGAAGCAGCTGATTTAGTGCCTTGGCCTAATGCAACTGCAGCTACTTCTAATGTTCACCGAATCAATAAGGCTTTTGTAAAAGCATTGAGAGCGCGTTTGGCAATGGCAGCTAGTGGATTGCAACAATATCCTGATGGAATAAGAAGAAGTAATGATGCTGATCTTACCGTTGACAAAATGTACAAACTGGCTTTAGATGAGTGTAGAGATGTTATCAATAGTGGTACTGCACGTTTAGAGCCGTCTTTTGAAAATTTATGGAAAAAATACAATCAAGAAGATTTAACTGCAGGTGGCGAATCCTTATGGCAAATCCCTTTTGCTGATGGTCGTGGTCGTATGTTGTTTACTTTTGCGGTTCGTCATACTACTATTGATCAAATTCAAGGGAATGGTAATAATAGAGGTGGAATAGCAGGGCCTTTGCCTTATGTTTTTTATGATTACAAGCAGGCAGATACTCGAAGAGATGTAACCTGCGTGCCGTATAAGTATGGTGCTGCTGTAAAAACTCCAACGGATAATATTGGTGTTGCAAAACAAGAATTAAATGATTTAGATACTTGGTATTTTGGTAAATACCGTTACGAATGGATGTCTCGACGTGTCACATCTCAACAAGATGATGGAGTAGATAAATTGTACATGCGTTATGCTGAGGTAATTTTAATAGCTGCCGAAGCGGCTAATGAATTAGAAGGGCCTTCAGCTGCCGCTCCATATTTAAAAGAAATTAGAAGAAGAGCCTTTCCTGCTGCATCTCATGCAACTATGGTGGATGCTTATGTAAACGCTTTAACCTCTAAGGAAGCTATGTTTAATGCTATTGTTGACGAACATAAATTTGAGTTTACTGGAGAAATGGAACGCAAGCAAGCCTTAATTCGTTGGAATTTATTAAAAACAAAATTAGATGAGGCTAAAGTTAAAATGACAAATCTACAGGCTCGTACAGGAGAGTATTCTGATGTACCTTCCACTTTATATTTTAAAACAGCTGCTGATAATGTTAAATTGGAAATTTATGGATTAAACCGTGGAGAAACTACTAATCCAGGTACAGATTATACTTCAAAATCTTGGCTTAAGTTAGAACCACTTAAAATCAGCACACTTTATGATGCTACTATCGATCCAAATACAAAACAGTTTTGGCCTATTTGGCAAGTGTTTATTAGTGGTAGTAATGGTCAATTAAAGAATGATTACGGATACGAAAACACAAATGTAAACTAAAGAAGGTATTTTGTGGCTAAAACTTTATCAATTTTAAATATTTCAATTGTTTTGGTTGGGTTTTAGCTGCAAAACACATTAAATAAAAAGTTATGAGAAAATTTATAATTAAAATATTTTTAGCTTCCTTACTCGTTATAGGGTCGCTAATGAGTAGTTGTACGGGTTACAATGAAGATGTAATAGATATGTTGGAAGTTAATAGAGCTTTTGCTCCTGTAGAGCTTGAGGCATTTATTAGAACACAAACTACAGTGGAGTTAAACTGGACTCCACGAGATAATGTAGATCATTATGTAGTTGAGTTTAGTGCCGATGATCCCAATTTTACGACTATTGCGAGAAGCTTAGAAGTGAGTGCTTCTGAATTACCTTTGAAAGTACAGATGGAAGGAGAAACTGTGTATTCTATTCGAGTTAAGGCTGTAGTAAATGGTTTAGAAGATTCTAAATGGACTACTATTACTGCAACAACACTTTCGGAGCAAATTTTTACGGCTATTATTGATGGTGATATTGCATCTAAAGAAGCGACATTAAGATGGGTTGCTGGTAGTAATGTAACATCAATTGTATTGACTCCGGGAGGGATTACGCATGCTATTACAGCGGAAGAAAAAGCAAATGGTATTGCTATGCTAACAGGTTTGAGTCCGGAAACAACCTATCAGGCGGTTATATATAATGGAACAAAGAAAAGAGGTGTTGTTACTTTTACGACCGGTATTGATATAGGAGATGGTATTTTGGTAAAAAGTACCGATGATTTATTAGTTGTTATTGCAAATGCTGATTCAGGAGCAAAATTATTTTTAGAGCCTGGTGAATACAAATCATTTGGGACAGATGGAGTAACTCCAAATACTGATATAATATTGGCGAAATCAATTACTATTAGCGGAATTCCTGGAAAAACTAAACCTGTTTTACGCTATAAAGTGACAGTTAATGCTGGAACTAGTAATGTTTCCTTATTGGATTTGGAATTAGATGGAAGGGTATATAATACTACTAGTGGTTTATTTGAAAACATTACCAATGCAAGTGTTATTTCTGTTACGGGAGCGACTTCAAATTATGGTGATTTTCTAATTAGTGGTTGTAACATTCATGATTACACCCGTGCTTTAATTAGTGCAAATGTAAGTGCCGCCAGAGTTAACTCTTTTACCGTTGAAAATAGTATTATTACCAATGTAAATACCAATATAGGTGCTGATTTTATTGATTTCAGGAATACGTATGTAGCTAATGTTACTCTTAAAAACAGTACTTTTGATAAATGTTCAACTTCACGAGATTTTGTACGTATAGATGCGGCATCAGGTTTGTCGAATACAGGTTTAATTACTACAGTGTTAATTGATGCTTGTACCATTCATAATAGTACTATGACAGCTACAAATAGAATTTTATACGTTCGTTTTCTAAATAATGTATTAACAGTTCGTAAAACGTTGTTTGCCAATACACCTGCTATTTATTCCAATCAAGCAAACACAGCTATTCCTACTTTTACAGATAATAACTATTTTAATTCTCCGAATTTTAAAGATGCTACAATAACTAATAATAAAGTTGATGCAGCAGGAACTACTTTGGATCCAGGATTTACAAATGCTGCAACTGGAGATTTCACCATTAGCAATCAAACATTAAAAGATAGAATAGTAGGTGATCCTCGTTGGATTAAGTAATCTTTAATATTTTAAATTCAATAAAGAGGTATGCCATGTGTATACCTCTTTGTTTATACGATTGTTTTAGATTTTATCAAAGCTTACATTTTATCAAAACTATTTTTTTTTCAAAAAAACCAAATCAATTAAATTATGAAATATATTTTAATACTACTGTTTGTATTTAATCTTTCTTCTTGTTCCAATGACGAAACAGTGAAAGAAGTACAGGTAAAAACAATTACCATTAATGATGATAGTTCATTAAGTGCTACACCCAAACAGCTTTCAGTTTCAATACTTCCCAATAATGCAACTAACAAAGAAGTAAGCTGGAGTGTTTCGGATCCATCAACAGCTGTAATTACCGAAACAGGACTTTTAACTGGAGTAAAAAACGGAACTGTAAAAGTTACTGCTACAGCCACAGATGGATCTGGAATTAAAGGAGATAAAACCTATACTGTTTCGGGGATAACGGCACCAACAGTATTTGTAGTAAGTGTTGCTATTACAGCCGCTACAATTACTAACGGTCAGCCCTTGCAATTAACAACCCAAATTGCTCCTGCAGATGCTACTACTAAAACACTTACTTGGACATCTTCAAATCAAACGATAGCGACAATTAATGCAGAGGGATTGCTAACTCCAAAAACCAATGGTACGGTTACTGTAACCGCAACAACTACTGATGGAAGCGGAAAAAGTGCTCAGCTTCAAATAACTATTTCGGGAGTTACAACCGTATATCAAACTACTGTAAGAGGTGAAAGTATCTTGCTATGGCAACGAAATAATGGAGGATGGGGAAAAGCTATTGCTACTTTAAGCGATTACAATTTAGTGCCAACAGAGCAGCAAAAAAACACTGCCTTGGCTACAAAAAACAATACAGATACTACCATTGATAATGGGCATGTGGTAACCGAATTACGATGGTTACTAGCCGACTACAAAACAACTCAGAATCCCAATTATTTAGCTGCTGCAGAAAAAGCAATTGATTGGCTGTTTTTAGCGCAATATGCTAATGGCGGTTGGCCACAATATTATCCGGATAAAAGTGGTTACAGACATCAAATAACTTTTAACGATAACGCCATTGCAAATGTGATGAATCTAATGTGGGATATCATTAAAGGCAAAAATAATTTAGAGTTTATAAATTCAACTTACAAAGACAAAGCAACTACAGCTTTTAACAAAGGAATTGATATTATATTACAAACTCAAATAACCTACAAAGGAAAAAAAACAGTTTGGTGTGCACAACATGACGAAGTGACTTTGCAGCCTGCATTGGCTAGATCGTATGAGTTACCTTCTTTTAGCGGTTCGGAATCTGTGGGACTTGTACGTGTTTTAATGCTGGTGGAGCAACCATCTACAGCAGTAAAACAAGCGGTAAAAGATGCCGTTGATTGGTTCAATGGTGCTAAGATTACAGGAATTAAAACAGAAAAAATTACTGATGCGTCTCAACCAACAGGGCAGGATGTTATTGTGGTTTCATCTCCTGGTAATGTAATCTGGGCCAGATTTTATGATTTGACGAATAGTTTACCGTTGTTTAGCGGTCGTGACGGAATTCCCAAAACCACTTTAGCCGAAATAGAAAACGAAAGAAGAGTGAATTATTCCTGGTATGGCAGTTGGCCTAATGCCTTAATTGGTTCAGAGTACACCAATTGGAAAGCTAAACACGGTTTGTAAATAATTAAAATTAGAGCCTGTTTAAATTTATTTTAAAAAAATAAATTTTCTTTTCCCTGTCCCTAAAGGGCGGAAATTTTCTTGAAAATTCATCAAAATTACACCCTTTAGGGATAGGGGGAATTAATTTTGATGAATTTAAACCGACTCATAATTTTTTATAAAGGAATTAAACTAATCATTGTAAGAACCAGATTTATGAAAAATAATATCATCAATTTTAAAACACTATTTATTTTTTGTCTCATTGGATTTGTTACGTCTTTAAACGCTCAATATCTAAAAGGTTTAACTCAGGTTAGAGATACTTCTTTTGCGACAGCGAGTGCTTTTAAAAAGACATTGAAATACCATCCTAATACTACGATGGTTCCCGAAATGAACTTTGATTTTGTAAAACAAAAAAACAATGTTGTTTATTGTAGTTATGGTAAACGAAAAATGAAATTGGATGTTTTTTATAATAAGAATGTCAAGAAAAAACAAACAGCAATCATCATCATTCACGGTGGCGGTTGGCGTTCCGGAAGCAGACAACAACACCATCCGATGGCGCAAAAGTTAGCAAGTTTGGGTTATGTGTGTTTCACTCCCGAATACCGACTTTCTACCGAAGCGCTTTTTCCAGCAGCGATTTATGATGTGAAAGCCGCTATTCGTTGGATTCGAAAAAATGCCAATCAATACAATGTTGATCCCAATCAAATTGTGGCGCTAGGATTTTCAGCTGGTGGAGAAATGGCAGCATTTATGGGAACAACGGGCAATATGCCACTCTTTGAAGGCGTGGTGACCAATTCTAATTCGCAATCTCAAGTAAATGCAGTGGTGGATATTGATGGAACATTGTCCTTTGTGCATCCAGAAGGAGGCGAAGGTGATGATAGCAAAAATATTTCGGCAGCTACTTATTGGTTTGGCTATTCGAAAAAAGACAATCCAAAACTTTGGGAAGCAGCTTCGCCTTTGAGTTATGTAAGTGAGAATACACCGCCAACATTATTTATCAATAGTTCCGTAGCCCGAATGCACGCCGGACGCGACGATTACAGAAAGGTTTTGGATAAAAACGGAATCTATTCTGAAGTGCATGAATTCGAAAATTCGCCACATACTTTTTGTCTTTTTAATCCTTGGTTTGAACCTACTATTCAATATATCGATGGTTTTTTGACTAAAGTTTTTAAGAAATAAATAGTAGTTTTAACCCGTTGGTGTCATTTTGTATTCTAAAAAAAAGCAATATAAAATGACGTTGCAGTTTCCCCGTCAGTTCGAGTAAATTTTCAGAAAATGCGAATAGCTTTTTCAGAAAATTTGTATCGAAAACCATTTTAGTGAAAAACCTCAGTTAGAGCTGTGATTTTTTATTCTAAAAAGAACAATATAAAATGACGTTGCAGTTTTCCCGTCAGTTCGAGTGAATTTTTAGAAAATGCGAATAGCTTTTTCAGAAAATTTGTATCGAGAACCATTTTAGTAAAAAACCTCAGTTAGAGCTGTTTTTTTTATGCAATATAAAATGACGTTCAGATAGTCTAGACGATTTCAATATTACGCAAAGCTTAGCCTCATTATTGTCATTCCGTAGGAATCTCCAATAGTATGTCCATAAACATAGTCCTCACTGGTACAGAATAGCAGATAGAGATTCCTACGGAATGACAAGTTTGCTGAATATTGGGATGCAAAAATGTCATTGCTAATGTTCTTCACATAATAAAATGAAACAAAAAAAGCCGCAGGAATTTCTTCTTGCGGCTTTTTTTGAAATTTTCTGTTTGCACGGGCGGAGGGATTCGAACCCCCATCAACGGTTTTGGAGACCGCTATTCTACCCTTGAACTACGCCCGTAGCATAAGCAGCGAACTGCCTTGAGGGCGCAAATATAGGCTTATTTATAGAAAAAACTAACAGCAGCAGCAAGTATAAACAATAAATTCTGTTCCTGTTTTTTAATGAAATGGTTAGGAGATACTTGCACGGAAATCTTTTTTTATTTCTAGAAAATTTTTTCCGTCAACGTCAGACTGTGAAAAAACTAAAATCATCCTCTTGAGAATCTTATATTTGAGTTTTTTCTTTGGTAGCTCTCCGAATACTTTCTAGATTTGAAGAGGTTTTTTCACAGCCTGACGTTCCGCCGCTTCATGAAGTGGCGAACTTCGTAACGGCATATTTTCTGTTGAAGATAGAAATTATTGCGAAAGAAAAATATGAATTTTGCACATTTTTCGTAATTTCTTGAAACGCCTGTTGAACTAAACCTTCGGTAGCATTTACCAAACTTTTAATTATCTTACGAATATAATTAAAAATCTGTAATTATGACTACAAAAAAAAGCATCCCGATGCGTTAAGAGAAGACAAACTCCTTAACCAAGCCAAGCGAGAAGTGCCCGGATTCACCGAG